>JBBIVI010000065.1:0-7499 GCA_037439825.1 Candidatus Nitrosotenuis sp.
GGACCTTTCTGATATCAGGTGAGTCACTTGAGCAAATCCTAGAACATACAGGCCTTGAATATTCTCTGGTCGCAAAGGAACCAAGATGGAAGGTAAAATCAGAGCGCCTCAACTATTTGACACTTGATGATGATGCACTTGCAAGGTGTTATTCTTTGTATAAGGTTCCATTCACACTTCCTGCTGCCTGGATAAGCTCACTTCTTTCTTATTCTGAGATGATATCGGTCTGGCTTAAGCCTATTGAGAACCACAAGGCGGTATCACAGATCCAACGATACTTGGGCCTAGTCGCTGCAGGTGCGAACACATCATATGATCTAAAGTACAGAACTGAAAAAGGCCTTGCAGTACTTGATGCATTAACAAAGCAGCAGACTAGATTGTTTTTGCTCTCAATAACAACTATGATAAAAGCAAACACATTGGGAAATCTGAAAACACAAGACAAGAACTTCAAGGCTGCAATGAGGTCTATGTTGGTGTCATTTGACTCTGCATCCGCAATGCAAAAACAAATGCTGCTTGAAGGAATTGGAAAAACACTTTACTTTGATTTGGTATCTTGCGGTGCGTTTTACCCGTTTGTGAGCTCAGACATGATAGAGGTTCCAAACGGTGTGATTTTGGGCGTAAATCTGAGTACTGGTGCGCCAATCATCTATGACTATACTCAACGAGAAAATTACAACATACTTTTGCTAGCTTCCTCAGGTGCTGGAAAATCAGTCACCGCAAAGATGCTACTCAAAAGACTTGATGACAAGTTCCCCGACGCCAAGATCTTTGTAATTGATCCAAACGGCGAATATGAAAAGGTAGGTGAGTTTTTGGGACTGGATGTGGTGCGAGTCACACAAGAACAAAATCTAGGCCTTGATCCATTCAAACTATTTGATGCAACCGATGCAGCAGATATACTGGCAGATCTAAAAAACGCAAACGAAATAATTCGCACCGAGTTTAGGGCAAAGGCAGTTGGATGCAAAACTGTAAAAGAATTCTATACAAAGGTCAACCAAAAAGCAAGAGAATACCTCAGTGATCTGGTGCACGGCCAAATCTCTGCAGTCATTGAAGGAGAGCCAAGAATCTCAGACAGAATAGTGATCTCTTTGCGTGGAACCGACGGCCAAGACAGGATCTTCTTGCTTTTGTTGCTTGCGCTTGGCAAGGTTTGGAAACAAATCAATGCAATAGAAACAAGGATCCCAAAAATAATTCTCATCGACGAAGGTTGGATGCTCTTTATGAAAAATACATCAGGCAAGTTCCTCAACATGATTGCACGCGTCGGCAGAAAGTTCAACGTAGTCTTTATGTTTGTAACGCAAAGGCCAGAGGACGTAATCGAAAATGATTTTGGCCGCGCAATAGCCGACAATGCAGGAACCAAGATATTTTTGCAAAACACAGAGCAGGCAGCAGACAAGATCAAATTGGCAATGTCTCTTTCTGATGAAGAATGTGATCTAATCAAATCGCTCTCAAAGGGCCAGTGCCTGCTTTTGACTAAGGATTATAGGTTGTATGCGCAAATCACCCCCTCAAGGGAGGAGCTGGATCTGTTTTCCACAACCCCAATTTGAAGATAAAAAATAGAAAAACTAGTTAATCTAACGCAACTAAATGGTGTGAGATGGAGAGCAACTATGACATCCTAGGCGTAAAGTTTGGAGCAACACCAAAGGAAATTCGGGACGCCTTTCGTAGGCTAGTCCTTGATCACCATTCGGACAGAGGTGGTGACGAAGAAAAGATAAAGAAGATAATCCAGGCTTACGAGGACCTCAAGCTTGGTAAAGCTTACCCTGATACTGAGGATGAACGCCTCAAAAAATCCAAAGTCTACACAGGCGACTCGGAAGAAGAAAGAAGAAAGCGCAACTTGGTGCTTTCAGGCGATGTAGCAAGAGAAATGCAAGTTGCGCAAGAATGGGCATCTCTTTTGCAGAGAAACAACACTGCGGGTGCAAGGCTTTTTGGCTCAAAGGAGCTTGGCGAAGTGGAATTTGACAGAAAACAGACAGGCGAGCTATACATCAAAGGCAAATTCTGGGCAGGGAGTCTCACATATAATGGTACGATCGTCATGGCAGGAAGTGTAACGAATCCGTACTTTACAACAGATGAGTCTGTAAAGACACGCATAACTGTGACTAATGGAAATTTCACAATGCTGGATCCAATTCAAAACAACTTTACAGTAGAACACGGCGCAAAGATAACTGCAGAAAACGGCGACATTATAGTCGGCAATATAATTGGTGCAAAAGAAATACTGCAAGACCCACAGGGACGCGTAGGTATATTTATCACAAAAGAGCATTTCACAGAACTTCGTGCACCAAAAGGCAAAATCATTGCAGGAACGGCTCGTGAAACAGTCCTTCTTGATGGCGACACCGTGGTGGTAAATAATCTGATCAACAATGTCAAGGTGCGTGCAAAACACGTTGCAATCTTTGGCACAACTGTAAACTATAACTGTGAAATCGAGCTGAGGGAAGGTGGTTCGTTGATATTCCATGACGAGGGTTCGGGCTTTGCACTTTCAGACGACGCATTGATAAAACTTGAAAACGGAAAATGGTTCAAGCTCAGAGATCTCAAGACCTCAAACATGGTGGGTCATGGCAGACAGATCACATACGAATACTTGGACAATATTGGCAAAAAACAACCTGTAGAAAAAAAATCTTTCAAATTAGGTTTTGGTTTATTCAAAAAATAATACCGAAATGCCGTGATTTGATTTAAACAATTTAAACATCTGTTCGTTTTTGAATTCAAATCTTGACAAACGTTTAAGCTGATTATGATCAGCTTTATTGGCTTGCATAGCTAGGGATTATCGGGATAGTATCAAGTAAGAAAACATCGATGCGCTCGTACCGGGTCGATGGGCGTGGAACGCTGGTTCCAAAGCACTACTTGCACTACTATCCTATCCTTACATATGTTCATTATTTTCGGTATTTGTTTTGTTTTTTAAATAAATTTAATCAATACTATCGCTATAATTAAACAGATTTTAGTGATTTTCATAATGTATGTTATATTTGTTTGACGCAAAGTAAAGTGGATGGAAAGCGCAAAAATTCTCTGCACCAAAAACAGAGTCCTTTCGGTGATGCGTCATGATTAGCGGTGCAGAAATCTACAGAATGGCAAAGACCGGCTGCGTTGCTGGGCTGGTCGGAGGATTTGCGCTTTTCAGCTCGTTTTTCTGGATAGACAGCGAGCTAGAAGTGCCTTTTGGCACATTCTACAAAGAGGTCGGAATGGTCGTAGGCCTGCACGACTTTTCGGCCATCATGTTCGGATTCTTTGCACACATGCTGACGGCAGCTTTGATAGGTGCCATCTTTTGCATCTGCTCAAAGATGCATCGACTCTTGCATATCTCCAGTGTCCCAAAGGGAATAATCGGTGGCGCAGTAACTGGGATCCAAGTCTACGCAATATTCTTTATGCCTATAACTTTGTATGCGATGTTTCCGATGATAACTGCTCAGGCATCAGGACTATACATGACTACCGAAGAAGACATGAGAATTGCAAAGATTCTAGAGCATACATTTGATAAAATTTTGTGGGGCTCACTTGTACTTCACATCTTATATGGAGCAATAATGGGTCTGTTTAGCTCAATTATGTTGTATGAGGAATACCACATGAAAGAAAAACTAAAAAAGGAAAAAAAGGAATCTTGGAAAAAATTTGAGAGTGAGCACTGGCCATCCACATGACCACTGACTCTCATCTCTCTTTTTCAAAGAGGGCCCAGATAGGGTGTGTCGCAGGACTGGTTGGCGGCTTTGCTATCTTTGTCAGCATTTTTGTAATTGATCTTAGTCTTGGAGCACACGGCACATTTTACCGAGTTGTTGGATTTGCTGCAGGCCTAAGTGGGCTTGAAGCTACTTTGTTTGGGGTGATATCTCACATGCTTGTCGCCTCACTAATCGGTACGGTCTTTGGAATTACATCAGGACTCCACAAAATACTTCAAATATCATCAATCAAAAAAGGCGCGTTTGGCGGAATATCTACTGGGCTTGTTGTCTTTTTTGCCTTTTTTGTACCTCTAAACACATTTTTGATGATGCCACTAATTCAGGAGAACATGCAACAAATCGCCGACACACAAAACATGCTTGCAAACATGAACCTAATAGTAATTGGTGCAATAGAGATGCATCTTGTGTACGGTGTGGTGATGGGTGCATTTTTTGCAATAGTGGTACAAGTAGAGTCAAAAAAGCTAGCACTACAGCCGAGGACAGCCTAATGCTTAAAGCAGTCACCATCTCGGTAGTGATTGGAACATTTCTTATCGGAATGTATTATGTGGTTGAGGCAACATATGTGCAGCCAATCCAAAAAAACGAGCTTGGAGCAGCATTAAATGATCTAAGGCCTGGACTGACATACGAAGAGCTGGCAGCAATGGAGGAAGGTGAGCGCTACTTGCTTGTACGTTCTGCACCATCAAGTACCATTTTGATGATTATGCAACAAGCACAAAACCATCCAAGCTTTATTGCAGAAAGTAAAGATGAGATAAAAGAGATCTCAAAGTCAAGTGATCTAAGGCTTCTCAAACTAACTCCAATTGCAGGACTCAAGGGATTTTCAGCCGAGGGCACAGCTGCCATATATCAGTCAGGACACATGACCTTTCTTCGTCTTGAAAATCTTGATCTCACAAGCGGCTTTGATCAGCATCTCTATCTGACAAAGGATGGATCTGCCGAATCTGGAGTCGATTTGGGAAAGCTCAAAGCATCTGAGGGTTCACATAACTATGATGTGACTGGAATAGACATTGAAACATACAACATACTCGTTGTATACAGTACTACCTTTGACACATATTACGCACACGCAAGATTTCTAAAAACGGAATGATTTTCTTAAAAAGAATCTCTTATTTTAATTCGTGAAATCACTCTTACTTGGCGAGAAAATATTTTCCGTGTTTTCGGCCAGCTCAAAATTTGGCACTTGCACAATTTATCTGACAAACTTTGCCCTTGCACTGGAAAACAAAAAACTTGGCATAATCCTAAATCTTGCTCATCATGATGTGCTAAGCTTTTTTCCATTTGGTAAGAACTCGGCCAAGATCTCTTGGCGCGAAAACCAATCATTTTTTGAATTCGTCATACAATATGACAAGCCAGAGGAGATCTGCGCAAAATATTGGCAGGCGCAACAACATTATGCACGCATACAACAAAAGATAGGGCTTGACACGCAAATAATCCATCGTGATATTGCCATCAAAAACCCATTGGTAGAAAAAAGATTTGAAAAGATTCCAGACTGTGTAGCAGAATCGGAAATATGGAATGACTGCTGGTTTGATAGGACAAAAAACGTCTACGTCACACACAACAAGTTCTTCAAAGACTGGGAAGATCTCCATGCAAGGCCGCATCAAATAGAATACAAAATAGAAACTAAAGACGACGGCATAGTCATACTGGCAGAAAAAACCACGTTCAAGTTCGGCTTGCCGGCAATCAGGCTGCCAGCTAAAATGGGTGGTGTCTGGTTTTTGCTACCGACTATCACTGAACAGATGTGCACAAGACAGATGGAAGCAGCAAGATTTGCAAAAGATCAAGAACAAAGAATCGACTATGATTCAACTACAACAAAATGAAAAAATCATCAAAGCCTTTGAGGTAAGCTCCAGCGTGCACGGAAAAGGAATACTGTATATAACCTCGCTTGGGGTCGCCTATGAATCTCAAAAATACGGCCACGTCTTGGACATCTCATATGAATGGGTGCAAAGCTATTCTGCGCCAAAAAAAGACAAATTCCATATGGTCTGGGATGTGCCGCAAGGCCACAGATTCATGTATGTGTTTGGAGTAAGTTCTGCAAAAGAGGTTGCAAGGGTATACCTGACTGCAAACAAAGAATATGCAAACTCGGTATCAGAAATTGAAGCACTTAAAGCCAAGCTTGTCTCAAAAACAAAATAATTCATTTCTCCTCCTTTGAATCACCTGTGTCGTCAAAAGGTCTTTTTTGATCCCGCTTTGTATCGTCTTTGTCAAGCTCTGCAAATTTGCCGCCAAATGGTTTGCGCATAGAATCAACCAAATCGGCAGGCGCATCAAAAATGGTACTAGGTATCTTTCTGGTTGTATCAAACTCGCTATTCTTTTCCAGTCTGGTAAACCCCTCTTGAATTCCAGTTATGTCTTGTGTTGTGCCATCGAGAAGCGCATTTGGGATCATTCCGCTTCTTTGTGTCTGGTTAACTGCCGGCTCTAGATTGGGTACACCTCCGAAGCTGCCGAGTTTGGTGACTAGTTTGTTGAGTGGGAATCCAAGTTTTGTCATGTCTGCATTTGTGCCTCCAAATACTTTCATTCGTTCAACTAGTCCGCTACCTGACAATGCGCCTTGCGTGATTCCAACTCCGGCAAGACCTGTCAACATTGCTCCCGCACTCATTGCCGATGATGCCATCCCGTGTACTATGCCGAGCACTGGCCCCATCATCGATACTATCATTGCCGGCATCAAAGATGCAAGCGCCATGATGCCAAGTGCTGCAAACCATTCAATTATTGGATCCGGGCTGACAAGGGTGCCAAGATAAGATGCACCTGCAACTATGACTAGGGCTGAAAATATCGGCGCAATCAAAAGGCCAAGCAGCGCGTCAATAAACTTGTCGACAATTCTTTTGAAAAAGGGTAGCAAAGAAAGTATCATCAATATGGGAAGTCCTATTATCACAATTGCAGTAAGCACCTGCCTTATGGTACCAATCAAAAAAGAGAAAAACATGAAAACCAAAAACGCGATTGCCTTGAATACGCCAAGAAAAGATGTCTGGAAAATGTTTTTGAGCGTCCCAAAAGGATCCGTTATTCCTGCAACAAGCTTGTCAAGCGTAAATTGACAGTTTCCATTTGGGTCGTTTGGGTCGGCACACTCGATGCTACCAAGTTTTTTTAAAAGAACTTCTATGTTTTTTGCCGAAGCAGTAGGATCTTGGGGGTTTAGAATCCAGACTGCTAACTGTTCTACCGAGCTTGCCAAAATATCCCACAGTGGAGGAAAGAAAAAGAAAAAGAAGACAAAGTATATGCTCTTTGAGATTATCTTAAATCCTGTCTCTGGTGGAACCAAGTTGATCTTTTCAAACATGATTGACATTCCTGCAAACATGAGCACAAACACAATTAGTAGAAACGAAACGTTTCTCAAAACATGATACATTTCAAAGTTCTTGTTTCCAAGCTCCGAGCCATTTTCTACATTATAATCGAACTTGGGCATCGTAGTGATCAAACTAACATAAGTCACCTGCATTATGTCACTCCAAGCAAGCGTTGCGGCAATTATTGCTACGATTACTATGATGGCGCCAAGTATTATGATGCCTGCATCAAAGACGCCTCGTCTCCTTTTGAAAGCCTTCACAAAAACAATGGTTTTACCTCATAAAAGGACTTGAAATCTTT
>JBBIVI010000066.1:0-7318 GCA_037439825.1 Candidatus Nitrosotenuis sp.
ACAAATTACTCTGAACACAACATACTCGTTTGGAATACATGATGAGGACTTTATGTTGGCATTTGAGACTGATGACCTACATGCATTTCAAGACCTAATCATGGAGCTCAGAGAGACACAAGTATCGCGCTATGTCCAGCAAGATACACCGATGATTGTATGTGTAAATAAGGATATTATTCCGCTAATTACAAGTCTAGGCTAGATGAACACCTTAAAAGAATGGGCAACGGTTGTGCGAGCTCTGGAGGCAGGAGACCAGATTGTACTTTTACGCAAAGGTGGAATTCTGGATGTTGCATCAGGATTTGTAATTGAATCAAAAAAATTTTTGTTATTTCCTACTTTTGAACATCAAAGCCTTGAGAATTTGAAGCCATCTTTCCATAAATATCTCGATTTGGCAAATCAATCAAAACCGCGAGATGGCACAAATAAGATCACCTCGTATGCGGAGGTAATAGCCGAGTCAGATATCACATCTGAAGAAAAGATCAATAAATTATCAGAATTTCACATATGGAGTGATTCCTACATAAAAACACGGATGAATTGGATGCCACAAAAGACAATCAAAGCAATTTTTCTTAAAACGTATCTAATTGATGAGTTTGAGATTCCACTAAAATCAGAATATCATGGTTGCAAATCTTGGATAGACATAAATGCAAATATTGACACCGGAAAATCAGTATTAAGTGAAACAGAATTGCACTCAAAACTTCAGAGGTTCAAGGAGATCGTAAATTGAGGTACAAGGAATTAGGGAAAAGTGGCATCAAGGTATCTGAAATTGGATTTGGTGCATGGACAATTGCTTTGGATTGGTGGGGTAAAAAAATTGAAGATGATGAAGCAAAGAGAATGCTAAAACGCGCCTATGATTTAGGAATCAACTTTTTTGAAACTGGAGACATGTATGGAAAGGGCAAAAGTGAAAAGATGATTGGTGAAGTTTTCAAAGGAATGCGAAACGAAATAGTCATTTCAACAAAATATGGGTACGATTTTGAAAATGCACAGCAGATAGGACATAGTGAACTTCCACAGAGATTTGATCCTCTCTTCACAGAACATGCGTTAAGAAATAGTTTAGCACGACTTCAAACCGATTACATAGACGTATATGGTTTGCATAATCCAAAGATGCATCATATTAAAGATGATGTCATATTCAATACCCTCGATAACAAAATTAACGAAGGGGTCATAGGGACATGTCAAGTAGCACTAGGCCCTGCAATTGGGTGGACCCAAGAGGGCCTTGAAGCAATGAATAGAAAAAATATTTCTGCAGTACAAACAGTGTATAACATTTTGGAACAAACACCTGGCAATGAGCTTATCGAAGCAGCCGCAAAAAAGAACATAGGAATCTTGGTTCGCGTTCCAGACGCATCAGGAATCCTCACCGGTAAAGTGACTGCCGACACCAAAATAGATGAAAAGGATCATCGTTCCGTACGAAGAGGAGAGTGGATAAAGTCAGCGTTAGACAAAGTAGATCAACTCAAGCCAATTGCTCAAAGAAATGGCCTAAACATTACCGAACTTGCAATCAAGTTTATTCTATCAAAAGACCCAGTGTCATCTGTTCTACCCACCGTGATTAGTATTGAAGAGATCGAACAGTTTGCAGCAATGTCTGACGGAAGATACCTAAACAGCGGCGATATGGCAGAGATTGCCAGATTGTATAACAGCTGGCCTCCCTATGAGCTAAAAGCAACAGTTCAAACCGCTTGAGAACATTTTTCCAATATTGGAACTAGAAAAATGGATCAATTTCCGACTTGACTATAAACACAATTATCCTTATCGCAAATGATGGGAGATAGCTATGTTTGATAAATATCCAGAAGATACGGTGAACAAGGCATTTTTAGCATTTTGTATTGAGATGGTTCTGCTGAGAATTGGAAAGCCTCAATACGAAAAAGTCCTTTCAAAGCTTGAAAAAGACTATAATTGTTTTTTACCAGATTGTGACAAGAATCCAGAATTTCTAAAGCGAACATTACAAGATATCTTTGGTAATGCCTATGTCGATATCTTAAATGAAATAAAAAAAGAGATTGGTGAAATAGGTTCTAAAAAATATTTTGCTGATTTTATAAGAATGATGGAGAAGTAAGAGAATAATAAGATCATAAAATGCAAGCGTCAATGTTGTGCGCCTTACACGACCGATCTCTCTTATTGAGTCTGATCGTAGTAGCAATAATGTTCTTTCTTGCGAATTATTTCCAGCAAGACAAATATCCTCTTATCCAAGACAGTCTGTATTATACAGATATTTTCTTCATAGTAGTTTCACCGCTTGCTATAGTATTTAGTACCATCCTAGTATTCAGACATGGCATCACTGGAAGCCACTCAATTGCATGGATTTTCTTTTTATTAGGATCGGTTGTTTGGTATGCAGCAGATCTTACCTATTATTATAATTCAGAATATGTAATAAATGACAACAATTCGCATCTTGTGGATATTTTGTATTATTCCAGTTATTTTTTGTATCTTGGATTTGTGGTATTTTATCTAAAGCCAAGAAGGAAGATGATTTCAAAAAAAATAGTTATCGTTGGAATCATAATTTCAATCAGCTTCATTGTACCGAGCTTATACTTTGTATCACAAAAACAAGATACAAATTCTGAAACTACAATAAATTTGATCTACCCATTTCTAGACAGTATGATTTTTGTTCCCGCTTTTATTGCACTTGTCTTGTTTTTTAGGGGGCAGGTTAACTTTTTGTGGGTCACAGTAATCCTCGGCATCATCTTTATGGCAATAGCAGACACTACGTTTTTGATCGAAAGATGTCTTGAAGTATTTTCTCCAAGTAGTATCGCGAATCTGTTTTTTGCATGGAAGTGGCTACTTTTCATATTTGGTGCATACAACCACATCAGAATTTTTGGTGTAACCAGTGACGATCTTAGTGTTAAGCAGTAATTGTTTCTTCAATGGTAAACTCGTTTTCTACAAAATATTCGACACGTGTTTTTTTGAATTCGCGTGAGCTAAACAAAATTCTGTAATCATCTACTTGAATATGTTTTTGGATATCTTTTGCCATGGCTTTTGCTTCGGCAATAGATTTGCAATGTACCATTGAAAATACATTGTAAGGCCAATCCGGATATACTGGTCTTTGATAACAATGACTTATTTGTGGAAATGCACCTAGTGTAGCACCTACCTCTTCTATGCGTTGTTCTGGGACACGCCACACAATCATACCATTTGCGGTGAACCCTGCGTCTCTGTGTCGTAGAATTGCTGCAAATCTTCGCATTACACCAATTTCTTCATAATAATGCAATTTTTCAAATACTTGTTCTTCAGTCATTCCCAGATTTTGTGCTGCTGTTAAAAATGGCCTATCAACCACATCTAGATCTTTTTGGAGTTGACGTACGAATTCTTTGTCTTCTTCGGTTGGTACAAATTTTACGTCTTTGATCTTTTTCTTTTCTTCAATTGGAGCCACCTCTTTCTTTTTATCATCCACCATCTCAAGCTTAACTCCTATTTTGAAGAGCTTGATTGTAGGAAGGAGCCTAACTTTGTTGATTCCAGGTAATTTCATAAATTTATCAACTTCGGTTTTTAGATCCGAACCCGGTGGTGTTGCAAGTGTAAACCACAAATTGTATTCATGATTTCGCTCATAGTTGTGTGAAACTCCAGGATGACGATTAATCTGATTTGCAACAAAATCGAGCTTGTCTGGAGATATTGCCATTGCAACTAGTGAGCTTTTGTAGCCAAGTCGTCGAGTATCAAAAATTGCAGATAGTTGTCTTATAATACCAGATTTTTTGAGGGTCGAAATTCTTTTTTTCATTTCGTCGGGGCTGATGCTAAATCGATTTGCTAATTCTTTGTAAGGTTCAACAACTAAGGGAAAAGACCACTGTATTTCGTTTAAGATCTCTTTGTCAAGTGTGTCCAAAGAAGCCATATGATTGTTCAAATTACTTTTTTATAAAAACGATGCGAGAATCGCGCAATCGTATAAATACAAATTCCAAGCTGCCCTGATCGTGATTGTCGACCTAAACCTAAAGGGTAATTTGGTCATAGTTGTAGGTGCGGGTGAAGAGGGCCTAAAGAAGGTAAATTCACTTTTGACACAAGACTGCAGAATTTTGGTGATTTCAGATAATGCAAATACTCAGATTCAAAATCTGGCAAAAGACGGCAAAATCGAATTCAAAAAAATAAAGCTCAAAAATGCGGATTTTATCGATGACTATGAACCATTTTTAGTAATGGCTGCAACAGATGACAAAGAATTAAACAGGAAAATCGTAGAAAAAGCAAAGAACAAGCGATGTTATGCATATGCCGCAGATGATCCAGAAGTAAGCGATTTTGCACACCCATCCGTGATTAACATACAAGATACCGTTCAAATTGCAATATCTACTGGAGGACGCAGTCCAGCAATGGCACGTAAGTTGAAGCTAAAGGCGGAAAAGATCTTCAAAGAAATAATTAACAAAGAAGACATCTATCAAATCAAGTTACAGAAAATGGCTCGCGATGCTGCAAAAACAAAGATTCCGACTACTCTACAAAGAAAAAAGTTCCTTTATTCCGTTTTAAATAACAACAGGATAAAGCAATTGTTAAAAGAGGATGATTTACCAGCTGCACAAAGGGAAGTAATGAAGATCTTGGAGAAGTGGAAATGACCAACATAATTAATGCACGAGTTACATTTCGCAAATCTCCGATTCACGTATTAGAAAAATTTACCTTTAAGGATCTTGAATCCGCGTATGAATCATTTCGCAAACATTCTGGTCTCAAAGAATTTGTAATTTTGCAGACATGTAACAGAGTTGAGATTTTCGGTTCAGCAGATGAACTCAAAATCGACAAGATCAAAAAAACATGGGCGTCACTCGCAGGATTAGAAGAAGGAGCGTTTAAAGAAAATTTTGAAGTCGTAGAAGATCTAGAGGTATTTGATCATCTCTTGAAGCTCACATCTGGCCTTGACTCCATGGTTGTGGGAGAAGAACAAATTCTAGGCCAGATAAAGGATTCAATCACGATAGCACGCGATATTCATGCGTCAGGAGAACGTTTGAATACACTTTTTGACAAGGCAATAAAAATCGGCACACGTATTCGAAATGTAACAGGAATTAACAAAGGAACAATTTCTGTGGGCTCGATGGCAGTTAAGCTTGCCGAAGAAAATATTGATGATTTAAAATCAAAGAAAATTCTTTTGATTGGAACTGGTGAAGCTGCAACGTTAGTTGCAAAATCACTCAACAGGCGAGGATATGGTTATTTTGTCACAAGTAGAACCATGGAACGCTCAAAAGCATTTGCAGAAACAATTGGTGGAGTTCCAATTGAATTTGAAGAGATACTGAATGGATTTTCCAATTACGATGTCCTTTTTGTTGCTACCATAGCGCCGTATTTTTTGGTGACTTATGATAGAATCAAACAAGCATTGGAAAACAAAAATAGCGGCATGATGATTTTAGATCTTTCAAACCCAAGAACTGTGGATGAAAAAGTTGCAACCATTCACGGTATAAAGATGATGAACCTCGATCAAATAGCAGAAATGGTAGATAAGAACATTCGCTACCGAGCCAATCAACGAACCAATGCAGAAAAAATAATTACCGAAGAACTCCAAGTACTACAAGCACACATGAAAAGACTTGAGGTCGAACCTGTAGTCAAGGAGATATTCAAAGACATCGATGTAAGAAGAACCAAAGAGCTTGAAAAGGCATTACAGATGTTGGGAGAGACAGACAAGAACAAGATCAAAATAATCGAAGATTTAACAAAAGCAGTGGTAGAGGGAATAATTTCCACACCAATGAATAATCTAAGGAAAGCATCAGAACAATCAGATGATGATCTTCTCAGGGCAGCGTCAAAGCTTTTCGATTACAAGAAAAAGGACGAGTAATCTTCAGCCTAGAATTATATTGCTTTAATACAGATTTTTTGCATGAATGCTTCGTTTCCTTCAAAGAGACTGCGACGACTGCGCAAAAATGAGAAGATGCGCAGCCTAGTACAGGAGGTTCTTCTTTCTACAAACGATATGATTTGTCCTGTTTTTGTCCAAGAAGGACTCAAGTCAAGAACTCAGGTCCAATCAATGGAAGCAATCGAACGTCTCCCATTGGCCGAAGTAACAAAAGAAGTAGAAGCAATCATGAATCTAGAAATACCAGCCATTATGCTTTTTGGCATTCCAGAACACAAAGACGATGCAGGAACATCAGCCTTTGCAGAAAACGGCATAGTTCAGAGGGCAATTTCTGAGATTAGAAAGAATTTTGGCGACAAGATAGTCATCATGGCAGATGTTTGTTTGTGTCAATATACATCATCAGGTCATTGTGGAATTGTAAAAGGTAATGTCATAGATAATGATTCGAGTATCAACACGCTTGCAGAAATAGCGCTAAGCCAAGCACAGATGGGAGTCGACATTGTTTCACCGTCTGCCATGATGGATGGCCAGGTAAAGGCAATACGACAGAGACTCGATGATAATAATTTTACAGATGTTGGCATAATGTCACATTCCGCAAAACATCGTTCCTCATTTTACACACCTTTTAGAGATGCGGCAGATTGTTCTCCGCATTTTGGAGATCGCAAAACATACCAAGTACCATTTACAAATCCTCGTGAAGCATTACGAGAGATAGAACTTGACATAAACGAGGGAGTCGACATTGTAATGGTCAAGCCAGCATTAGCATATCTTGATTTGATTGCAGAGACAAAAAGAAGATTCAACATACCCATATCCGCATACAGCGTTTCAGGTGAATACGCCCTTGTCAAGGGAGCTGCAAAACAAGGATGGATAAATGAAACCGATGTGATGTCAGAGATTTTGTATTCAATAAAACGCGCAGGAGCGGACATGATAGTCACATATTTTGCAAAAGCAATGGCAAAACACCTTTTGGACAATTCATGAGAGACGACCAAAAATTTGAGATAGAGCGAGCTTACGATTTATTGCCACATGTGATTGGGGCCAGTTGGGCGTGCGTATGGTTTAGGTTGAACCAGATAAAAAAACCAACCAAAGCGGAGTTCCGTCAAAAAACGGTTGAATTTCTGTCAGTGCTAGAAAATATTGTCGACAAATACCCCGATGACGAACAATTCGTAGACATCAAATCATATATAAAAAATCGCCATGCGCAAGAAATCGAAAAAATTTTAGAAGGAAGTAATCAGGAAATAGAGAAGAGATACAATAGATACATCGATTATGGCTAGATTTCCTTTTTAAATT
>JBBIVI010000067.1:0-7283 GCA_037439825.1 Candidatus Nitrosotenuis sp.
TGTATGTGCTCCCGAATAAGGTCGCTGCTAGCACCGCTACTGCTGTAACGGAAAATAGCATACTGTAACGCTTATTCATTGAGTTTGAAACTTGTACCAGCCTATATATTAATTTCCCTTATTTCTCCGTGGGTTTAGGATTTTATGCTAATATTCTAGATTTGAATCCCGTTGAGAATTTATTTTGGTGACATCCAGTTGAATTTGGTTTGGAATACAGAATTGACAAAGATTCTTTGGGTGAAGTAAAGATTCCAGCAGACGCTTACTATGGTGCATTCACCGGACGAGCCATTCAACAATACCATGTGACTGGCAAGAAATCTCACAAGCACCTAGTATCGGCATATGTAATGATAAAGCGCTCAGCTGCGATTGCCAACATAAGAACTGGAGCAATTGACAAAAAACTCGGTGACGCAATAATCAAGGCATGCGACAAAATTCTGTCCGGCAAGTTTTTAGATCAATTTGTAATCGAGGAGATTAACTCTGGCGCAGGAACTGCGTTTAACATGAACTCAAACGAAGTCATCTGCAATGTTGCACTTGAGATTTTAGGAAAAAAGAAGGGCGACTATACCTCACTGCATCCAAATGATCATGTTAACATGTCGCAGTCAAGTAATGATACATTTCCAACTGCAATGCATGTTGCAATACTTTTCAACGTAGATGAAATGCTTGTCGCAATTGACACACTCATAAAATCTCTGACAAAAAAAGCAAAAGAGTTTGCAGCATTCAAAAAAATTGGAAGAACTCACCTCATGGATGCACTACCAGTTACACTAGGCAGTGAATTTACAGCTTATGCTACCTCGATTACCAAAGCACGAAATGCAATAACTGCAGCAAAATCTGAGCTAGAACTTGTAGGGCTTGGCGGAACAGCTGTAGGAAATGGTGCAAACACACCAAAAGGATATAGACAAATTGCAATTGCAGAACTTGCCAAGATTTCAGGGCTTAAGCTAAAACCAGAAAAAGACATGCAACACTCATTGCAATCAAAATTTGCAGTAGCAAACATGTCGTCGGCCATAAGGAACCTTGCACTTGAGCTAAACAAAATTGCAAACGACATAAGGCTGATGGCATCTGGTCCGATTGCAGGACTGTCTGAGCTTGGAATTCCTGCGGTTCATGCAGGTTCTTCAATTATGCCGGGCAAAGTAAATCCATCACTTGCAGAATGCCTCAACATGGTCTGCTTTAGTGTAATTGGAAACGATGCTGCAGTAGCAAATGCTGCACAGGCAGGACAATTCGAACTAAATGTAATGCTGCCTGGAATGTTAAAGGCGGTGCTCGACTCAACTGACATGCTCAAGAACTTTTTGCCGATATTCTCAAAGAATCTAATTGATGGCCTTACTGCAAACGAGGAGCGACTTGCGCAAAACATAGAGAAAAGTCCAGTCATAGTAACACTTCTTTCACCAAAGATTGGCTACCAAAAATCCGCAGACCTTTTCAAAGAATCACTAAAGACAGGAAAGACAATTCGTGAGCTTGTCATCTCACAAAAATTAATGACGCAAAAGGAAATAGACGCACTCTTCAAATAATATGGCAAAAATCTGGGTTGAATCATACGGCTGTTCTGCAAGTTTCGCAGACGCGGAAATGATATCTGGTCTGATCGTAAACGGAGGCCACACGCTTGCTTCGAGTGCAAAGGACTCTGATCTAAACCTAATCGTTACGTGTTCTGTCAAGGACGCAACCGCAAACAAGATGGTAAATAGGATAAAAAAACTCAAATCAAAGCCGCTTGTGGTGGCAGGTTGCCTTGCAAAAGCAGAACCACAAACCATTAAAAAATTCTCAGATAGAGCAAGCCTAATGGGGCCAAACTCACTTGGCAAGACACTACAGATAATAGATGATACTTTGCTTGGCCGCAAAAGAATAGATCTTACGGACTCGGACCTCTCAAAGACAGGTCTGCCAAAAGTAAGACTAAATCCGATTGTGGGGATTGTAGAGATCGCAAGCGGTTGTATGAGCGAGTGTACGTTTTGTCAGACCAAGCTTGCAAAAGGCGATCTTAAATCATACAGGATCGGTGATATAGTAAGACAGGTACGCACCGAAGTCGAGGACGGATGCAAGGAGGTATGGCTCACCTCTACTGATAATGGATGTTATGGCTTTGATATAGGAACGACATTGCCTAATCTTGTAAGGGAGGTCTCAGAGATAGAGGGGGATTTTGCCGTACGCGTTGGAATGATGAATCCCATGTACATGCCAAGAATCAGAGATGACTTGGTATCATCATTTGAAAACCCCAAAATCTACAAGTTTTTGCACGTTCCGGTACAATCAGGAAGCGATAAAGTGTTGCACGACATGAAGCGGGGTCATACAGCAGGCACCTTTAGAGATGTAGTGAAGAAATTCCGCGCCAAGTTTGAAAGGTTTACAATTTCAACTGACATCATAGTAGGGTTTCCAACGGAAAACAATGAGGACTTTGAAGAAACAATGGATCTTCTAAAGGAGACAAAGCCGGACGTGGTAAACCTCTCAAGGTACAGCCAAAGGCCAGGAACGAAGGCAGCAGAGATGATTCAAATCGACGTTAGCAAGGTAAAGCAGCGAAGTAAGACCGCATATGATCTGATAAACAAGATAGCACTTGAAAACAACAAAGAATGGATCGGATGGAAGGGCGAGGTTCTCTTCAATGAGCAAACAGATGGCAAGATCCGTGGTAGAAACTATGCATACAAGTCCGTCTTTGTGGACGAGGTGGTCAAACTAGGAGATAAAAAAATAGTAGAGATAACCAGCTCAACAACTCATGGATTACAAGGTCTGATCGCTAGCTAAAACTTTTAGATCGGATCTTGGATCAAAATTAAGTAAGAAGGTTTTTTATTCTATTTTGCAAGGTCTCCTCATGGACTTTGTTCAGCCCGTCCTTTTGGTCGGAATTGGTGGCGGAGGCTCAAGGCTTGCAACACACGCAAGCGAGTTGATTGGGGCTGACTGCGTTGCAATAAGCCATGATAGCAACGATTTGGGCTCAAAAAACGACATCAAAATTCACACAGAGTCATACGCTAATCCTTCTGCATATCTGATAAGGGCACAGGCTCAAAAGTCGATGGACAAGATCAGAGGCACGCTATCAGACTATTCCACGGTTGTAATTTTTGCAAACCTTGCTGGAAAAGCCGGTACTGCAATCTCGCCTCTAGTAGCAATGGCTGCAAAAGAGGAAGGAAAAAGGGTCTTGTCCTTTGCAATCATGCCGTTCAAATTCGAAAAAGAAAGACTGTTTTTGGCAGGCGTCTCACTAAAAAGACTCAGAACAAACTCTGACTCCACAATTGTCGTTGACAATGACGCGTTACTTGAGAGCAACCCAGACCTGACACTAAACAAATGCTATGAAATTACAAACCATGCGGTGATGTATGTTGTAAACTCGCTTGATTCATTGTCGATTTCAGATGATCTAAATGTACTCTCTACAAGCAAAGACGTCAAAGATGTAGAAACATCACTGCGAGATTCCATTAAGATGCTTTATGATGACGCGTCACCAAACAGCATTAAAAAGACAATGTTGTATGTATTTGGTGCAGACAACGTTTCTGTCGGAAAAATAAACTCTATTGCACAAACAATTAGCGGCATGTTCAATGAAAACAGCACAGCTGTAAGTGTGGCAACAACTCAGGGTGACAAAACACAGGTAGTCGTGGTTGCTTCAGTTGAAGGCACACTCAAGTTTGATAACTATGATCCACTTGGGATGATTCCACAAGAAAATGTCTTGGATTGGGATGAACCTGAATCAAGCATTAAAACTGGAATCGAGTTATATCAGTTAGAGTAATTACTTTTTCTTTGGCTTTTTAGACTCTGATTTCTTTTCAGACTTTACTTCCTTCTTTGCTTCGGATTTTTTTGGCTTTTCTTCTTTAGTTTCTTTTTTTATCTCTGATTTCTTTTCAGACTTTGGCTTTTCTTTCTTTTCTGGTTTTTCCTCGATCTTTTCTTCCACCTTTTCTTCCACTTCTGGTTCTTTTGATTTGGCTTCTTTTGGTTTTTCCTCTACTTTTTCCTCAGACTTTGGCTTTTCTTCTTCATATGGTGAGACTAGGACATAACCCTCGTCTATCTTTGCCATCTTGACTCGGATCTTTCCTGGTGGACTGCGGATTCCGCGCTTCCATACTGTCTGGTTGAGATCTTGGTCGATTTTGATCTGTTCTGTTTTCATGTGGTGTGCTGCAAACTCGCGAATCATGTTGATCGCTCGTTTTGCTCTCTGGTTGTTTGGTGAAAGCCACACTTTGCCTAGGTTTATTGTGTAGACTCGTTCTGCTTCTTGCGACAATTTATCCTACCTCCACGTCGGTCTGTCTCCACTGGCGCCTCTTTGGGTTCGTTCTAACTTGACGTTTCGTCTTCAGGATGATCCATGCAGGAACTGCCGAGTTTTGCTTTCGCTTCTTTAACAGTCTGATTTTTCGTCCGGAAGGTTTTCTTGCCGCCATAAAATTTGAGGCAAATCATCCTCTTTTTAAATGAATCTCGAATGTTTTGATTGTTTTGCCCTACAAAAGATTGTTTTGTTTGAATATGTCGAAAATTTGTTTTAGAATTCTTGCCGACGCACCCCAGATGATCTTGTCACCAAATGTTGTAACATATGCATCAAAGAGTGCTCTGTGATTCAAGTCGTCATCGAGTCTGAGCTGACTGAGCAACGGAATGATTGGTATGTGCAAAATTTCTTCTACTTCAGAATTTGGGCACAATGTCGGAATGTCGTCTATGATTGACACAAAAGGAATTATTGTAAATCCTGAATTTCTTGTCTGCACAGGCTTCAGCTGGCCTATGACTTGATCTCTTGATAACACCAGTGCTATCTCTTCTTTTGTTTCTCTGAGTGCTGTGTCGAGCAGGTCTTTATCGTCTACTGCAATCTTGCCGCCTGGAAATGAAATCTCACCGCCATGCTGTTGCATCGTCATTGGTTTTTGCGTCATGATTGTTTTGAAATCATCGCCATAAATTACCACAAGGACTGCTGCATGTTTTGTATTTTGGTCGTCAAGGTGTGGTGTTATGTCTGATTCAAGTAGTTTTTTTATCTTGTCTGGGCTCAACAAACAACAAAGACACAATCGGATTATTGAATCATTTCGCAAATCATTCCTCTCAAACCTAGTTGATTTTGTGCACTGCTATTATAAGCAAGTAAAATAGTAAATTTACAAATGACAATAAGATATGAGATCAATCCGCCAAGAGTGATTCAAAATAGGGTACTATCACACAAAGAGGTTCGAAGCTCACTTACTAGAGTTGAAAAAAGAATAATCCGTGCAAGCAAGCTTTGCAACGGAATTCATCTAACCGACTCTGTGTTGGGGGTCCCTAGGATCTCACCAATTACGACCGGTGCAATAATTCGAAATGATGGAGTCAAAGTAGACATCACTGCAAGTCTGAGGGTAAGGGACAGAAATATCACGGCACTCACCCAGTCGGTGTATGATGCAATTCTTCTTGGACTTGATGGACTGTTGGTACTCAAAGGTGATGAGCCACCAAATGGGCCAAAAGACTCCAAACTGATTCCAAGTGATGTGGTAAAACATTTCAAAGAGCTTGGGTTTGACAAGAATCTGGATTTTTTCTTGTCTATTTCAGCAAATCCAAACTTTGAGAAAATTCAAAAAAAAATTGAAGCGCAACCAACTGGATTTGTGACCCAAGTGATACAGTCGCCTGATCAGGTATTCAGAATCGTGGATGTGTTAAAGCCACAGGGCTTCAAGATAATTCCCTGTATAATGGTGCCATCGGAAAACAATGCCAACTCTGCAAAAATGGTTGGAATTGATTTTACAAAGTATGAGGAAAGGACGTTTGATTTTATCTCTGAGATTTACAAATCTACAAAAGACATTCTAATTACATCACCAAATGACTTTAAGGCAGCACTAAAGATTCTCTCCAAGCTTAAAGGAATAAAAAGAAAATAAACCGAGTTGTTATACATGCAAAAAAAGAGTTTTCTTGAAGCATTAAGTGAAAAGGTTCTACTATTTGACGGCGCAATGGGAACCGAGATACAAAAATTCAATCCAACACCGCAGGACTTTCCAGATGGAAAAGAAGGATTCAACGACGGATTGATTTTCACGCACCCGGAATGGATAAAAAAAATTCACCGCAGTTACTTGGAGGCAGGAGCAGACTGTATTGAGACAAACTCGTTTGGCTCAAACAAGCTAAAGCTTGACGAGTATGGGTATGGGGACAAGACTGTGGAGATTAACAAAAAAATTGCCGAGCTTGCAGTTGAAGTAGCGTCGGAGTTTTCTGATAAGCCACGATATGTGGTTGGAAGTATGGGTCCAACTGGGTTTTTGCCAAGCTCAAACGATCCGGACTTGGGCCGAAAGCCAATCTCGGAAATAAGGGAGGCATATGCGTTGCAAGCAGAAGGTCTGATACTTGGTGGCGTAGACGCGCTACTGATTGAGACGAGTCAAGACATACTCGAAGTCAAGCTTGCAATTGAAGGTTCTCAAGAAGCCATGAAAAAACTGGGAAAAAAAGTACCGCTAATTGCAAATGTTACCTTAGATCAGTATGGAAAAATGCTTTTGGGCACAAACATTCAGGCTGCATACACCACCGTATCGGATATGGGGATCGATGTGTTTGGCTTGAACTGTTCCACAGGACCAATAGAGATGACACCAAGTGTTCGCTGGTTAAATGAGCAAAACGATCTAAATCTGCTTGTGGTGCCAAACGCAGGAATGCCTGAAAACCAAGGAGGCCAAGCAGTCTATAAGATGGGACCGGACAAAATGGCAGAGGCGCTAAAGAACTTTATCTCAAAATACCCAAAGGTAAGGATAATTGGTGGTTGCTGCGGTACAAACCCCTCACACATTGCTGCACTAAGAAAAATAATCGACGAAAAAGAGTCACAAAAATAATTCTCAGCTTGTCTTCGGGCTGAACAAATTTTTGATTATTTTTATTTTCAAATAAGCTTTCTTACTGGTTGTTTGATTAAGCAATATCGATTCAAACGAGTTTATGGTTTTTCGACAAATTATGCTAAATATGTTAATTGAGTATCGATCTCATGAGTTATTGCATAGAGTGCGGCACGGACGCAATAGTATGTTTTTGTGGGACAAAAAGAAAAATCATGGGAGAGTATCTTGAAGCGATAAAAGAATGCACAGATCTCAAATGTTATTGCAAAGAACACGTTCCAAAGATAG
>JBBIVI010000068.1:0-1817 GCA_037439825.1 Candidatus Nitrosotenuis sp.
GCGACTCTTGCCTTTTCCTCGTAATCCGTAAGGCCACCTGCACTAAATGTACGCATTTTTAGAATTTCAGATATGCCAATCTCCACAGGCATGTCAACAATACATGAGAACTTCATAGAATATAGCTCGTTAATTGGCACTACCTTTGGGTAGTGGTTGCCTGCGTCGCGAAGCAGGATGCTGTTTAACAGTTTTTTCCCCTGTTCCTTTCGCTTTTGGTTTGTCTTGCTTTGCCTAAGTATTTGCAGTGACTGTTCTGTGAACTCGTTTACCAGTTTAGCAGTCAGAGTAGCGTTTGAAATATCTTTTAGCGGCAGGCACCGTTCTATCTTGAGGTAATCACCTACAGCTTTTGCTATGCCCATACCGTCAACGCGTGAGTATGCAGGATCTGTGTTTGTTATCTCTGCAGACAGTGGTTTTCCCTCGCAGCGGATTCGCACAACAACCCTATGTCCTATGGTTGGTGCAACCACCACAGATGCCGCAGGCTCTGAGAACTTGATGTTGCTCTCGATTTCTTTAGATACTGCAACTGCATCCTCGCGCTCTATCTTCCTTCCAGCCCTTCGATCCACAATAATTCCACTGTCATCTAGCGTGGCAAAGTTTCCACGAAGTGCCAAGTCCCCATCCTTAAAGTCAATTCCAGTTCCAATTGCCTCAATTACACCTCGTCCGGCATACTCTGAGTGTTGGAATTTGTATCCAAGCATGTTAAAGACTGCAATGTCTGATTCTGGCGCGATTCCCTTTCCTACAGAAATTACTTCGCCCATTGCTCCGTTTTTTGTTAGCCTATCAAGATTTGGAGTCTGGGCAAAATCAAGCGGTGTTAGTCCTTTGAGATCCGGATGCGGAAGATCACCTACGCCGTCAAGTAAAACATAAACCATTTTGACGTCCTTGTTAGAAGCTATGATAATCTCCTCATTTTGAGGGCTGATCCAAGACCACTTTAAACTTTACACAGTTTTTTGGTTTTCAAATTGCGATCTTTGAAAAGGTTTTAACTCACACATTTTCATACTATCGAATATGGGGAGTATGAGAAAAGACTACATTTCGGAGAGATTCGTCATAGTTTCCCCAAACGACGAACAAAATGGAGAATCCAAAAAATGCGCCTTTTGTCCAGGCAACGAATCCATGACAAACCCGTCCTTGCTTTCTCTAGTTGCAAAAGACGGAATGCTCCAAAGACTCCAAGACAGTGAGGACAACTATGTTGAAGACTGGACCGTCCGCGTCTTTGAAAGCAAGACTCCTGCAGTCTCGATTTCTGCAGAAAACTCGTATAGTGATCGCCCCCTTTACAGCGAGCCGGCGTACGGCTACCACTATATCGTAGTAGCATCAGAAAAACACAAGGACTCACCTGCCACCATATCAGTAGAGCAGTGGTCAAACATACTAGTTGTAATTCAAGACAGGCTCAGGTGGCTGTACACTCAACGTGGAGTCACCTATGTTGCGATTTACGTAAACCACGGAAAGGATGCAGGAAGCGTTACTGTGCATCCGCACATCAACATGGTCACATTTTCCACAATTCCACCAATCATAGAGCAAGAAGCCGAAGCATCACACCGCATCCTAAATGAAAAAGGTGCATGCCCGGTGTGCCAGACGGTTAATACAGAGACTGGTGGTCCACGCCAAGTATTGCAAACTGAGGGCTTTTTGGCGTTTTGTCCTTGGGCGCCATCGTACCCCTACGAGTTTTGGATTTGTCCCAAAAAACACACGACCAGTTTTTCAAAGATTACTCAAAAAGAGATAAACGATCTTTCCTTGATTTTGCGCGCTACACTTGG
>JBBIVI010000068.1:1827-7275 GCA_037439825.1 Candidatus Nitrosotenuis sp.
TGCAAACTGCATCAAAAACGTCTCATACAATTTGGCTTTCCACCTCTCGCCAGAAAAGAAAAACAGCAGACAGATTCACTGGCACATCGAGATATACCCTCTGACATCAGCATGGTCCGGTCTTGAGCGAGGCTATGGCGTATTTTTGAATTCCAGCCAACCGGAAAATGCTGCAGAGCAGCTTGGCGCAGCATGTAGAAAAGAGCTTGCGGGTCTAGTAGGCATAATCTAGCACCATTTATTTATTGAAATTATTTTTTTAAAGACATGGCAGTAGAAAAATATCTTGCAGTTGCAGCACTAGGCCTTTTTGCAATGTTTGGAGGCGAGATCAATGTGTTTTACAATTATCTTATCTCACCAAGAATCGAAGTAGAACCAGAGCCACAAATACTCATGTACATCTCAATTGGTGTGGCACCTGCAGTGAGTATTACAGGAACTGCATTCATCATGTCAAAAAGATATGGCTCAAGACAAGTCGGATCCCTAATTATTGCAGGCGGTGCGGTGCTTTTTGCAAGTATGTTTTATGCAAATACTTTGATTCCACAAATAGATACAAACTACCGTGTTTATGCAGTAGAAACCGTCCCACCACTTTTCATGGGAGTGTCAGTACTCATCATGGGAGTAGGAGCCTGGTTATTTAGAACAAAAAAGCGACCAATCAAGGAATATTTTTAGTGGTCATATCGCATTCCGATTGAGTGCGATTTGAAGCCAAGTTTTTCATAAAACGGCTTTACTGTGTCATCGCAGTCAAGTATGGTTTTGTAGCAACCTTGTTTTTTGGCGTAATCCAGCACAAACTTGATTATCTTTTCGCCGATTCCCTTTCCCTGATGTTGTGAAGACACCACTACGTCCTCAATATGTCCCACTTTGCCACCACTATGGATGAATTTTTGCTCAATGAGCAGCGTTGTAGAACCGATGATCTTGCCATCATACTCTGCGACAAACACAACATGATCTGGATTTTGGTTTATTGTTTTGAGAATCGATTTTGCCTTGTTTCTGTCAAGATCACTTGCTTTGCGTAAGCTGTCAAGTGATTCTAGAAAGCCTTTATCCAGATCAGATTCCGTAATTTTGCGGATTGTGATTTCAGACATTAAATCTTGCCAAGCTTTTCTCTGAATTCTGCGTATGCTTTTTTGTATGAAACTTTGTCACCTATGTCGATAAAGCCATTCTTTACTAGGAAGCTGTTTACGGTCATTTTCTTTGCAAGTGCCTTCTTTATGACATCATCCATGCCGTAAGGCTTGTCTGTTGGGATCAGTTCAAAAACACCTGGCTCCATCACATAGCAGCCAATATTGATGTTGGTAGTGATCTGCGGTTTTTCGTTCCATGCAACAACTTTGCCCGACTTGGTGGTCTCTATTACACCATACTTGATTGTAGTCTTGTACTCGTTTAGGCTCATTGTGATAAAGGATTTTTTTGCTCTGTGTTGGTTTATCATTTTTTTAAGATTAAAGTTGTAAATTGAATCTCCATAAACGCAGGCAAAGGTATCGTCGATGAACGATTCCGCAGTTTTTAGCTGGCCTGCGGTGGCAAGAGGCCTGTCTGCAATTGCATACTCTATTTTGACCCCAAATCTGCTGCCATCCTCAAAATAATCCTCAATTGTTTTTCGAAGGTAGCTTACGCAAAGCACAATGTCTGTTATCTTGTTTCGCTTTATCCAGTTAATTAGGTGTTCAAGGAGTGGTTTTTCCCCAAGCGGGAGCATGGGTTTTGGGAGAAAGGTCGTATACGGCTGAAGCCTCGTACCTAGGCCACCTGCCAAGATAACTGCTTTCACAGGTGTAAGTGAAGATATTGAGTATTTATGTTGCGCCACACAAAGAACTTTGAATTACGCACCAAGAATTTTTGTAATCTTGGATACGACGTCTTGCGGATTTTTGCCAAAGACAAGTATCATTGGTTCTTTCCCCCAGTCGCCTTTGTGATACACTACATCTGGTGGGTGAGTCGAGTTCTTTATTGCATAATTGATACCCCATGAAATCGAGGTGTCTTCTTTGAGTTTGTATGACTTTGGTTCTTTTGTTCTATCATAGCTTGAGATCTTGTTTTTTGTTTTTGCGAATTTGTTTAACAATGATTCATCAAATCTTATGTTGATCGCCGAACGTAGTTGTGGGAATTTTTTTTGCATTGTCAGTACTGCAGATGCTACGTGTTTTGAGCCCCCATACTCCAGATTGCCTGCAGTGACTACCCTATTACCTGCTTTCACTATTCGTCCAAGGACTCCTGCAACATCCTCAAGTGATTTTGCGTTTTTCTTTGCAAATACAAAATTTGTCTGGCATTCTGGGATCAGAGAGGAAGTACCTTCCAGGTTGATGAATTCTGAGATCGCTTTTCCAAGATCAGATTTTATCTTGTCAGAAGTAGGTCTTGTGAGTTTTATTCCACCACCCAATTTTTGTGCCAATTTGATTGCGTCATATGTGAACTGTTTTGCAAAGACCACCGAGTCACGGATTTTGCGTTTTTGTGCAATGGCATAAGCCATAGCAAACGCAAAATTGCACCCACTGCCATGATTATTGCCTGGGATTTTTTCCCCAGGAATTGAGTAATGTATTCCGTCTTCGTAGACAAAATCACTTATTTTGTTTTTTACAAATGTGTGCCCAGTAATTACAACATTCTTTGAGCCGATTGTTTTTGCGGCATTAATGAGATCATCGTATCTGCGAATCTTGACGCCTGAGAGGATTTCTGCTTCGTACACATTAGGCGTGACCACAAAAGACATTGGGATAAGAAGTTTTTTTAGCCAATCCAAGGCTGATTTTTTCAAAAGCATGCCACCTGTAGTCGACCTAATGACAGGATCCAAGATGACTGGGATTTTTTTGTGCTTGAGAACAGAGTGGATTTTTTGTATTGTGGCAGAGTCGTAAACCATGCTTATCGTTATTGCATCCACATCAAAATCTGCAAATATCGAATCAAGTTGCGCCATAATTGATTTTTGTGATACTGACTCTGCATAAGAAAATTATTTAGAATTTTGTGCAGTCACCGCAGTAACGACAGAAAAACAATTTACTCCGAGTGCTGCTGCGGCCTTGATGTCTGACTGTATGCCAGCCCCCGAAGACGGATCAGAGCCACCAATGCAAAGTATGTTCACAATGTTTTGTGCACCAAGTCACGTAATAGTATTGTGTATGCTCCAAATGCACTAGTTTGCTATTGTTTAAATCTAGAGAGACCGTACTAATCCCATGGGAACTCAGCTTAGCGCTGCTCGACGCGGAACTATCACAGATGAGATGAAGCAGGTTGCAAGCGACGAAGGAGTCACACCAGAATGGCTTAGATCAAAAATAGCAACTGGCGCGATAATAATTCCTGCAAACAATTCAAGGCCGCAAAAAGTACATCGAGTAGGAATAGGCAAGGGTCTAAAGACCAAAGTCAACGTCAATATCGGCACGTCCACACTCAAAGTTGATCTCAATGAGGAAATAGAAAAGGCCAAAATCGCAGTAAAACACCATGCAGACACCATAATGGACCTTAGCGATGGTGGAGATGTTGGTGCAATAAGGCGTGCATTGCTTGAGGCCGCACCAATTACCTTTGGAACCGTTCCGATTTACGAGGCCTATAACCATGGCGTTGAAAAACACAAAAACCCACTAGACCTGACCGAAGATGACTTTCTTAACGCCTTTGAGAACAACGCAAAAGACGGCGTTGATTACACAACAATCCACTCGGGAATTACAAAAGAGATTGCGAAAAGAATCCTCAAGGTTCAAAGATATGGCGGGGTAGTGAGCAAGGGAGGCACGATTACTGCTGCCTGGATGCTCAAATACGACAAGGAAAACCCCTACATTACTCATTACGATTATCTAATTGAGATTGCAAAAAAGTACGACGTCACGTTTAGCTTAGGTGACGCGTTGCGACCAGGATCCATACTCGATTCACATGATGAGCTCCAAGTCCAGGAGATGATAAACATCTCAAGACTAGTAAAAGAAGCTCATGAACACGATGTTCAAGTCATGGTGGAAGGGCCAGGCCATGTACCACTAAACGAGGTAGCAGCAAATGTCAGACTTGCAAAATCACTCATTGGTGATGTTCCATATTATGTACTTGGGCCGCTTGTGACAGACATTGCCGCAGGATATGATCACATATCGAGTGCAATAGGTGCGGCAGTTGCAGCGAGTGAGGGAGTAGATCTATTGTGCTACCTTACACCTGCAGAACACCTAGCACTACCAAACGCCCAAGAGGTCAGAGCAGGCCTAATAGCATACAGGATTGCTGCACATGCGGGAGATCTTGTAAAACTCAGAGACAAAGCAATTATCTGGGATATGAAGATGACTGAGGCCAGGCGAACACTCGACTGGGAAAAACAGATCTCACTTTCCATAGACCCAGAAGAGGCAGCACGTATCCACAATAGGACGGGTCAGCACCAAGGCAACAATGTACCATGTACGATGTGCGGCGGTGCCTGTGTGTACGTGATGCTACCTCAACAAAGAAAATACGTAAAGGAAAACGAGAACCTACAACAGGTTGAATAAGACATCATCCAAACTAGGAACCGTTTTGTAATTGTGAATTTCTTGCGGGATTATCCATTTGTAGGAAACATTTTCCCAGTTTAGAGATATTTTTGGTTCTTTGAGTTCAAACAAAAACGGGAAAACAACCCATTGGTGATCCGGGTATTGCGGTGAAGAGATCGTCATTTCTTTTCCTGACTTTAGCAGAGTCATTGCATCATCTTTTACGCCTATTTCTTCGTAAATTTCGATTTTTGCTCTAGTCAGCGGTGCTTCTCCTTTTTCAATTATGCCGCTTATTCCAGCCCACAGGCCCTTCATAGTCTTTACTTTGTTGCTTCGCTTAAGTAAGAGAAATTTGTCGTTGTGTTTTAGAAAGCATGTAACAATGTTTGTCGAACGCATGTCATTTTTCTATTGCATTAATCATTGTGTTTAGCTTTTTGTATGATTCTTCCAAGTTGGTGTTTTTTGCAAGGCCTTCTTGAACTGCACGTATGTAGTTGGTGATGTCTTCTGATTTTCCTTCCTGTATGTCTGTAAGAAGCCTACCTATATCCTTCCAGAATTCTTCTGCTGACTTTCTTATCTCCGGATTTGATATTATGGTCTCGATGAGCTCAGTTGATTCCGTCATAATGCTTTCAGCAAGTATCTTTTGAATTTTGAAGGTTGTTCCAGACATGCGCTCTGTGAGTGAGATCTTGTCGTCCTTGGAGAGTATATTTGCAAACGCCAAATTAACAAGGTGCGTCAGACCCAAAATGATTGCAATTTTTTTGTCGTGCTCTGCTGCATCTATTGTGACAAAGTTGGCGCCTTCAAAAAGAGACTTGACATGTGTTAGTTCTTTTTTTGGGTCGTTTATTGGATT
>JBBIVI010000069.1:0-7238 GCA_037439825.1 Candidatus Nitrosotenuis sp.
AAATGAATTATCAAAAGCAAGAGACAAGGCAGGAAACACCGCAGACCAACAGCTTGAGAAAAACAACGCGGCAAGAATTATGGCGACAACAGGTGCAAGAGGATCTTCACTCAACATTGGTCAGATGGCAGGTGCACTAGGCCAGCAGTCAATTCGTGGAAACAGGCTCAACAAAGGCTACAACAACCGCGCACTGCCGCACTTTAAGGAAAATGATGATAACCCAGACGCTCACGGATTTGTAAAATCAAATTATAGGGACGGCCTGTCCACAATAGAATTCTTCTTCCACGCGATGGGTGGACGAGAAGGACTCGTGGACACTGCAGTCAGAACACAGCAAAGCGGTTACATGCAGCGAAGGCTGGTAAACGCACTTGAACACATAAAGCTGGAATACGACGGCACGGTAAGAGACCCACATGGTCACATCATCCAGTTCTTGTATGGTGAAGACGGCATCGATGTAGCAAAATCCGACCACGGTGAGGCCTTTAACATCAACAGACTAGTTGAGTCTGAGACTATTGTGGACTCGGGTAAAAAGGCAGGCAAAGAAGAAGCAGAAGAGTTACTCAAAAAATACACAAAGACATTCAACCCGAGATTGACAAAGCTTGTCGAAGAAGGCATATTACATTCAAAGCTTAGCAGAGAGGGAATAGAAAAAGTACTCAAGAAAGCACTTGACTTGTACAATAAGGCAAAGGCAGAGCCAGGACAGGCAGTGGGAATTGTAACTGCACAATCGATTGGTGAGCCTGGAACTCAGATGACACTTAGAACATTCCACTTTGCAGGAATCAGAGAAAGAAACGTAACACTGGGTCTTCCAAGGCTGATCGAGCTTGTGGATGCAAGAAAGAAACCAGTCACACCAACAATGGATATTTACTTGGAGGAGAAATACAAAAAATCAAGAGAGAAAGCAATAGAGGTTGCAAGAAACACGTTGCAGACCAAAGTCAGTGCACTTGTGGCAAACGTGGAAACAGATTATGCTACACAAATAACACTTGAGCTCAGCTCAGGTGCACTGTCTCAGAGGGGATGCACGGTAGAAGAAGTAGAAACAGCGCTGGCATCAAACAAGAAATTCAAAATAGAAACCAATGGAAACACACTCACACTAAATCTAGTAGAAGAATCTGATGCACCAACGGTAATTGCAGTTAGAAACAAGGTTCTCAATTCCATTGTCAAAGGAGTTCCGGACATCACTAGAGTTACAGTGGCCCAAAAGGACGACGAATGGGTCATCCAGACTACTGGTTCCAACTTGGCCAAGGTTCTAGAAATCGACGGAATCGACAAGAGAAATGTAAGGACAAACAACGTCTTTGAGATTGCAGCAACTCTTGGAATCGAGGCTGCAAGAAACGCTTTGATTAACGAGCTTTCAACTACTCTGGAAGATCAGGGACTTGAGGTCGATTCTAGATACATCATGCTTGTAGCAGATATGATGTGCTCAAGAGGATACTTGCAGCAAATAGGACGACACGGAATTGCTGGAACTAAAGACAGTGTGCTGGCTAGAGCTGCATTCGAAATCACAGTACCTACAATCGCACAGGCAGCGCTTACCGGTGAAGTCGAGGAGCTCAAAGGTGTCACAGAAAACGTAATTGTTGGAAGCAACATACCTGTTGGTTCTGGTACTGTAGACTTGTACATGCAAGTCTCCAAGAGCTAATTTTGATAAAAGATTAGCACAGTTTATCTACAAAATTTAAACAAAATTAATTGTTGAAAAAAATTCCACAAAATATTTTGATTCTTTGTGGTTGCATTGTTGTGGCAGTTGTTATTTTTACAGCCTTTGTTGGGTTCTCATCACAAAAACCAGTAACATACAGGCAAGTAATCCACATAGATGTTAACGCAAACATTGACAGGCCTAGTATGCATGGGCCAATCAAGATCTACGACATGAAACCAAACAGCATGGCTTGGTTTTTCTATCCTGATCCGTATAGATACAAGAACAGAGATCCATATGAGATCTTTTTGCTTGTTCGTTTGCCAGATTATCTTGGTGGTGCAAACAATGACGTATCTGCGTTTAGGGCGTACTCTGCGCTTGATCCATCCTCACACTGTCTTGTAAAGTACTGGCCACAAGAGAATCGAAGAAGAATTGAGGATTCATGTAGTGGCACTGTGTATAATCCGGTTTCAGGACACATGATGGTTCAAGGTGGCAACATGGTACTAGTGTCAAAATATTATGCTCTCCCATATCTGAAATTATTAACAGATGAAAACGGCTACTTGTATGCAGAGTCTCCAACTTGGACTGAGGACAAAAATGGCGTTATAGGAATAGGCCGACAGATAAGTGTTGAGGAGATCGAAATTTCAGATGAGTTTGTGTCTCAACGGGAAGGACTCATCAAACAAAAACTTGCAAGTTTGACTATTCCGCAAGTATTCTCTTCAGGCCACAAACTTGCATTTGTTGACGATTATGGCCTTCTTACCAAAAAACATGCCGAGTACATGATTTCAGAAGACGATGATTTTCGTATCGTACTGGATTATGAATTCTGTAATTGCACTAAAACTATGACAGAACTTGAAGAAGAAAGAATCACAAACCATAGTTATTCTCAGATACTACAACTGGATGGGATTCCAATTCTTGCGTATCCAAAGAAGGTGAATTACCTCAACTACACTCACGATAGATACGGTTTTCTGTTTTATTATGGTGGGTACAAGATGAATCTTCATACAAATCAATCTCTTGAAGATGGCATGACTTTGGTTGAAGAATTACTTGAATCAATCAAAAATAATTGATTATTTTTAGAGATAGGACGTGGTCGTTGAGGCACCGGCTAGGAAGCCCCAGTCCACTTCACTTTCAACTGATTTTTTATCATATAAAAGACGCACGTAGAAATTATCAGTGATCTTTGAAATTACGGATTGGTGATCTTAAAGTAATTAATTTGCCAAAATACAATACAGGTATGATGAAAAAAATTATTTTCTCAATAATTCCACTTGTGATCCTAACAAATCTTGCATATGCCCAGCAGACACCAGACTACTACAAACCATATGCGCCGATCTATTTTGACAAAGATGTGTATTCTTGGACTGATAAAATCAGAATAACGATAGTTGCACCAAGCTGGGATGAAAACGAACACGGAATAGATTCGATTGGCGACGATCCAAGTCATGCAGTCAAGATATCTACGCCGTCACACGAGCTTGGGCCGTACGAGCTCAGAGAGACTGCACCAAGCAGCGGCACGTTTGCAGGCGAAGTAACACTTACTGGATTCTTACACGATGCAGACGGTGATGGTGACTCTGACACAGTACCACGTACGAGTGGTGGGGGACCAACTGACGGGTTTTTAGAAGTAGATAGAGATGATGGCATCACAATATCATTTGAGTTTGCAGACGGAGTAGTACTCACAAAATCTTCCAGAGTGAGCTGGAATATAGGACAAATAGAGTTTTCAGATCCAAACTATCTTGAAAATGAACAAATTCTAATCCAAGTAATCGATGCAGATATGAATCTAAACCCTGAAGCAGTGGACAATCTGAACATCGATGTGTCTTCTGATTCCGATACCGCAGGAATCTCAGTAGCTGCAACGGAAACAGACGACGAATCTGGAATCTTTACTGTAATTATCTCACTAACACAGACTGATGAATCAAGTGGAAATAGATTACACGCCATACCTGGAGACACAATAATTGCAAGATATCATGATAGAACGCTCCCATCACCGTACAGTATCTCCGACGACATAGAAATCACAAGCATGGCAACTGTGGGCTCAAATGTGCCAAGCAACAAAAGAATGGGAATTAATGATTTGTATTTTGCAAACTCTAATGGAAAGCAAATCTCGTCTATGTCTGCAGGCCAGCAAGTGCAAATCGTAACACATGTACAAAACACACAAGACTATGAACAAGGATTTACAAACATAATACAAATCACCGACAAGGATGGTGCGGTAGTCTCGCTTTCCTGGCTTAGTGCGAGACTTGATGCAGCAGACATCATGGAGATTTCTCAATCGTGGATACCAAAGCAAAAAGGGCAGTACACGGTAGAATCCTTTGTGTGGAAATCACTTAGTGATGCAACACCACTTTCGCAAACTCAAATACAGACGGTACTGGTAGAGTAATGCATTAAAAGTAATATATTCATACATTCTGTTCATATCATGACAAAAACACTGTCCGTATTGTTTGCGGTAACATTTTTGTTGTCGGCAGCCTTTGTGACTTCATTTAGCAACATTGAACAAGCAGACGCACTCAAAGCAAAAGGCACAGGACTCACAAAAAAAGCCAAAGCTTACGGCTCAGATACAGGCCTTCAAGTTTGTGGCGACAAACTTTGTTCAGAGGGACAAAAACCAGAACTTCCAAAAGTAGAACCAAGAACAGGTAAGATGATGGAAGACCAGATGATGTGCACCAAAGAATACATGCCTGTTTGTGGAGTGGACGGCCAGACATATGGCAACAAATGTATGTTGAATGCAGCAGGTGTCAAAATGGACCACAAAGGGGAATGTGGCGCGGCAACAGAAAAACCACATAAACCATCTATGGAAAAGAAACAAACAAAGGAAAAGATAGCAGCACACAAATCAAAAATCAAAACAGAGACAATGACGTCCGTCCAAGACCCAGGACTTGGCCATGAATCACATCAGCTAGCAGTAATTTTGCCTCCTTCTGGCATGATCTACAAAGGATCACTAACATACTCTGCATCGGAGCCGGTTCAACTTGTGGTGCTCACAGGTCCACTAGCTGAAGGCGAAGACAACGGCCAACCAATTTGGACGCCAGATGGTGAAACCAAGTTCGCGCTGACAATCGTCGACCCGCAAGCATCATCAGGAACATGGAACTTTGCAGGTAACGCACTTGCAGTCCACACAAAGAACCCTACACCATTCACAGTATCATACACTGTAGTGGCAGGACAATAACTTCCAATTTTTTATATTTTTTATACCGTGTTTTGATTTTTTGTAGGGTATTTTGATCATAAAAATGAGTGATAAACCTATAAAGGAGCTATTTTGGATCGTCATTACGTGGTATAATTGGGGAAATTACTCGAAAAAGCACTAAAGGACGCCCTTGCTGAAAACAAATGCGTATTGGGTATAAAGCAAGTGCTGCAATCAATCAAGAACGCAAAACTAATCATCGTTTCAAAATCAGTCTCACAGGATTCATTACAAAAACTTCAAAGCTCGACAAAAGACCAGAAAGTGACAACGCTACAATTTGATGGATCTTCAGTCGCACTTGGAAGACTCTGCGGCTTGCAATTCAGAGTATCTGCAGCATCATTGACTTCAATTCCGGACTCTAACATCAAAGCAATATTAAAAGAATCAGAGACACAATGAAACCACAACTAAGTTTAAATGAGACACAAAAGTTGCGAGATAATTAGCAAAAATGCCACAAACAATCAAACTTACAACTGATCAGATGCGACTGATATCGCTTTTCCAAAATGTAACCGGCGCATCTGCGCGTGATTGTGTAGAAGATGAAAAACAAAACCGTGTGATTTTTGTTGTAAATGAGGGCAAGATGGGCCTTGCAATAGGCAAAGGCGGCTCACATATCAGAAATCTTCAAAATATTATCAAAAAGAATGTCGAACTTGTAGAATACTCTGACGATCCAGTCAAATTTCTTAAAAATATGCTAAACCCAAAACTCGTATCAGAAGTAAAGCTAAACAAAAGACTCGATGGCTCAACGCAGGCAATAGTACTCGTTGACCCAAAAAAGAAAGGTATCGTGGTGGGTCGCGAGGGCAGAAATGCAGAAAAAGCACGCCTCTTGGCAAAAAGATACTTTGAAATTACAAGCGTTTTAATTAACAGTCCTGAAAAAATACTAGAGTGATAATATGGCAAAGTCTCCACTTGGATTATTTGCAGGTCGAGTTTTAAAGACAAAAAGAAAGCGACAGCGATGGGCAATCGGTGTATACAAGCGAAGAATGCTGGGCCTTGACAGAAAGGCAAATCCACTTGGTGGTTCACCACAGGCAAGGGGAATCGTACTGGAAAAGGTCGGCGTTGAGGCAAAGCAGCCAAACTCTGCAGTTAGAAAATGTGTCAGAGTACAGCTCATCAAAAACGGTAAGACAGTAACTGCATTTTTGCCACGAGACGGCGCAATGAACTTTATTGATGAACACGATGAGGTGCACGTAGAAGGAATGGGTGCCTCAATGGGTGGTGCTATGGGAGATATCCCTGGTGTAAGATTCAAGGTTTTCAAAGTAAATGGAACCTCGCTAAGAGAATTGGTAAGAGGTAGAAAGGAAAAACCAAGGAGATAAGAAATGACCGAGTCACCAAATCTTTTGTTGTTTAGAAAGTGGGACTTGTCTGGAATTGAGATAAAAGATCCAGGACTCAAAAATGTAATTTCGCTAAAAAGATCAATTGTACCAATGACTTTTGGCCGTTCCTCACTAAAGAGATTCAACAAGACCGAAGTCAACATTGTAGAAAGACTTGCAAACAAATTGATGCATTTTGGTAAAAAATATGCAAAGAACACAGGAAGAATGGGTGGCAAGAAAACAAGATCACTAAACACCGTCAAGGCAGCACTTGAAATAATTCATCTAAAGACTGGCAAGAACCCAATCGAGGTCTTGGTAAGAGCAATTGAACACTCTTCACCAAACGAAGACACTACAAGGATTGTCTACGGTGGTACGGCCTACCACGTATCAGTAGATGTCTCACCACTCCGTCGAGTGGATCTGGCACTACGATTCATCGCAGATGGAGTAAAAGAATCATCATTTTCAAATCCAAAAGCTATGGAAGAATATTTGGCAGAGCACCTGATTTCTGCTGCCGCAAACGATCCTAGCGCCCCATCAGTTAAGAAAAAGAACGAACTAGAGCGCGTAGCTCAAGCATCAAGATAAAAAGTAGCCCGAGGCAGGCTCAACAGTGCGAATTGGTAGCCCTGTGTTTTTGTGTTCTGAAATTTTCTCAATATTGAATGATTCTGTGTAATTCTTTGAATTACTGGCCATTGTTTTGCTAAGATTTATCGACTCATTTTCCTCGCCGAGATTTGCTGTTGTGTTTGCGTTATTTTCTCGCATTAAATGTTTAATAGGGTTCGTTTGCTTATATTGTTTTATAATTCAGACTTTCTTTTGAGCAAATATTGCAAACTGATTC
>JBBIVI010000070.1:0-3536 GCA_037439825.1 Candidatus Nitrosotenuis sp.
TGTTTTCAAGAGCAAAGAACATGTTTTCAAGTGCGTCTACGCCACCGTCGGCATAGAGTTCTTTTCCTATCTCTTTTATTCGCTCTTGTTTTTTTGCAACATCGGAAGAATTTGGATTCTGTATGCAGAAAGTAAGAAGATCAATCATCTCTTCTTCCAATAAAAAGTCCATACAAAATATTGATAAAATTTCTAATAAATAGTATCTACATGCGGTACTATCTTTTGATCATTCCATTATTCATAGGCACGGCCTATGCCTTTGCTCAAGAATTTCCAGAATATGATCTCAAAGTCGAAACGGTAGCCGAAGGACTTGAGATACCTTGGTCCATTGGTTTTGCCCCAGATGGAAGGATCTTTGTAACTGAAAGAACTGGAAAACTACGAGTAATAGAGGATGGTGTACTCAAAGACGAGCCACTTGCCATATTAAATGTGGGCCGAGTTGAAGGCGGCCTTTTGGGGCTAGCGCTGGATCCTAACTTTGAAGAAAACCACCACATCTATCTCTACTACACGTATTCAGAACTACTTTCTACTTACAACAGGGTTTCTCGGTTTACCGAAAGCGACAACAAATTATCCAACGAAGTCATTCTGCTTGACAAAATACCCGGTGCTGCAATACACGATGGCGGCAGGCTGCGTTTTGGTCCTGACTCTAAACTTTACATAACTACTGGCGATGCCGCAAATGCAGATTTGTCTCAAAATCCCGACTCGCTTGCAGGAAAGATCTTAAGAGTAAATCCAGACGGCACCATACCACCTGACAACCCTTTTCCAGGTTCCCCAGTATACTCGTATGGACACAGAAATCCGCAGGGCCTTGATTGGGATCCAAAGACAGGCAAGCTCGTCATTGCAGAGCATGGCCCTTCAGGAGAGCGAGGTTTTGCACACGACGAGATAAATGTAGTAGAATCAGCAAAAAATTATGGGTGGCCACACATAGTAGGCCAAGAATCTGATCCAAAATACGTCAGCCCTATTTTTCAGACAGGAGAGAACGCATGGGCTCCATCTGGAGCAAGTTTTTACAACTCTGACAAGATTCCATTTCTCAACGGCAAGTTTCTTGTAGCAACTCTGCGCGGCGCACACTTGCACATCTTTGAGTTAGACCTAATTGAGAACAAAGTCGTTTCAGATCACGCAATTTTTGTAGATGAGTTTGGACGATTGCGAGATGTTGTTGTTGGTAACGACGGTTATCTTTACTTGCTGACAAGCAACCGTGATGGCAGAGGCTCTCCTGCGCCAAACGACGACAGAATTTTGAAAATCATGCCGCTGGGTAAAACAGCATTAGAACCAAGCACAGAATTAGATACAAGATGGTTTGATCCAAAAACACTAAAGTTTCATCCACCTTTGAAGATGCTCAAAAATGGCATCGAGTCTGCAGACGTAGTTTGCAACAAACCTTTGATTAAACTATACAAGTCGCATACGGATATTCCGGTTTGCGTCAAAAACGCTACTAGTGAGAAGCTGATTGAGCGCGGCTGGCGTATCGTGCTTTATGGCAGTTAAGCTAGTTCTTTGTAATTGATCTTATCTTGTCTTGGATTTGAGCTAGAATCAGTTTTGCCTTTTCCTTATTTTCAAATGACTCTGCTTTACTGTCCATGATAGAATCGATTTCATAGCTTTTATCCACTAGAACTCGCGCCACATGTTCATCAAGTGTGCCGTTTCCAATCAAGTAATACGCAAAGACTGTGTTTTTCTGGCCAATTCTGTGGCAGTTATGAACAATTGCTTGCCCAACTACAAATGAATGGTCATCTTCTACCGTAAGATCATACACTACGGTTTCATCATAATATGTTGTAACTTTTTTTACAGGATGATAGCAAAATTCATCATCTCTCATAACCACTTTTTCATTACTTGGATTTCCCTGGATTGTATAGCCTCCAATCCATTGACCTTGGTTTTTCCCAGTATCAATTTCTCTAAGAGTAGGCACAAAACCACATTTGAGTGCAATTAGATTTATTTGCGAAGCTAATTGCCTACTAACAGTAGCCCATTGCTGTTGGTTTTTTCTGAAATAATCATCACCTTTACAATAAGCATCAAAAAATGCTTTTAATTTTTGAGATGGAAGATCAAGTATGAATTCTGGAATTCTTTTTTCAGGAGCGGTTCTTCCAAACCATTGACTGAACCACTTGACAAGCTCGCTTGAATATGCTCTCAGCTCTGCTTTATTTTCCTTGCAATCAATTGAATAGGTTACTCCAAATTTTTGCAGCCTCTCCCCTAATTTTTCTAATAGTGGTTTTTCTTTTATATGTCCTGACAATGAAATAAAATGGCCTTTGCCACCATCAATACTTGAGAATCCTTCTCCAACATACCAACCAAAAAGATAAAGTAGATCACGATCTAGTTCAGTTCTGCGTTGAATTTGGGCATATCTCCCATTAGTTGAAACGATCCCAAATTGATTTGTTTGGCTCGGATTATGAAAACATTCTTTTGGTATATCAATGAAGGTTTTGTCTACGACTCTTGTTGGAATTGGCATTAAAACAAAGTCTCCTGGCAATACCTCATATGCGTTTATCCATTTTGGTTTTGTTTGATTTTGTTTGAGAACCAATATTTTATGATCGTGTGTACATGTTAATGGTTTGTCATAACTATAGTAAGTAATTTCCGTCATTAAACCTCGATGTTCTCTTTTCTTTATCTTTTCAACTTTTTTCCAGTTGCCAAGATGTGTTAAAACCTTGTCGTTTAGTTGTACCTTTTCTATTTCAACTAAGCCTTTGTTCAGTACATTTACCAATTGGCCTTGTTTAATGCATCTGTCTTCTGCTTGCAGATGTATTGCCGGACTCCAATCAAGCTCGGCAAATATCACATAATGGGCCCTAGTGAGATTAATTCCCACGTTTCCTGCTCGTAATCCTGCAATCAAGAGTTTTGTCTCGCCGTTTTGGAATGAGTCGATTTGCTGCTGTCTTTCTTTGTCCGACTGTCCTCCTATTATCGAAGCAGGTTTGAATTCTGAAAGACTTTGGTGTAAAAGCGAATGAATGGACTTATGATGGCAAAATACGACGACACTCTCCTCAATTTCCATAATGTTTTTGACAAAATTGATTACATGAGGTAGTTTGGCAATTCCTGCTGCTTGCCTTTCACTCTGAATTGCCCTCTGGTAGGCAGTAGATGCATCAAATGCAGTTTGTGCCTCTTTTCTTTCTTCTTCTAGTTTCTTCCATATTTTTTCTAGTTCTGTATTGTAATAATTAATGTCTGTGTCGATTATCTCCTTGTATCTGACTTTTTCTTTTAGCTCCGTGAGAACATCAGATTTTTTGCGTCGGATCATTACATGTTTTTGCAACATGTGGCGCAATGATTCTCGCTTGTTTTCAAGAACGATTGCCTTGCCTTTTTCATTTATGTAACAGAAATACTCACAAAATTCTTTGAAATTACCAAGAAGCCCGGGTCGCAGGATATCAACAATAGGCCAAATCTCCGACCCGCGATTGTAAATTGGGGTTCCG
>JBBIVI010000070.1:3546-7235 GCA_037439825.1 Candidatus Nitrosotenuis sp.
AGTCCGATCCTGTATTTGACAGAACTTAGTGCTGACAGCTTTTTTACTGCATGGTATTTTTGCGTGGTCTTTGATCTGAGGTGTTGTACCTCGTCACAGATTATGGTTTTCAGATTTATTTTTGCTAAGTCCTTGTATCTTTTGTATAGCAATTCATAATTAATTATGTAAAAGTCAAACTTGCCAAGATCTTCGGATTTTCCCACGCGAATTATAGTCGTTGTAGGAGGTTCGTTTTCAAGCAGCCTTCCATTTCTACTCTTTCTTTTGAGGAATTTTTCAATTTCTCGTTGCCAATTTTGTAGTGTGACGAGTGGGGCAACAATTAGTACTGGAAACGCGTCCTTTTCAGTAGAAAGATATGCTAGTGATTGGATCGTTTTTCCAAGGCCCATTTCGTCTGCAAGCAACGCGTTGCCTGAAGACTTAATTAGAAAGTCAAGCCCCTCTCTTTGAAAATTAAACAGATTACCTTTGAACTGTTTTCCTGGGTTTGCAAGGTTTAGTCTTTCTGTTCTTTTGGGCTTTTTTGAAACCTGTTTTGCAGAAGGGGGGAGTTTTTTTTGCCACACGTTCTTTGAGAGAATCTCAAGCGGATACCTGTCCATTATCCATTTTATCTGGCGTATGTTTTTTGGATCGTCTGGGACTATGGCCTCAAATTCGCCGTCGCCATACCACGCCTGCGGCATTATGCGCGACACCATTGCAACTGCTCGCTCGCCTGTGATCTTCCAGCTCCAGGTTCCCGAAAACTTGTCCAACACATATTCCAAGGTACCAAAATTAGCCATGGTCGTCGATGATCTCCGTTAGGTAGTTTCTTCGGTTTATGAATCTTGCAGTGCAAAAAGTCCATTAAAACGACATCAAAAAAACAAACAAAGTTTCATTACAAAATATAGATTTTTATCAAATTTGACGGCTCTTAATCATTTTTATAAATAACATTCCAAGTTTGGTAAATTTTATACTCAGTTGCACATTACTTGCCAAACTTTTAATCATAAACTACCTATCTAATACTGTGCAATTTACACAGCTAAGCGAGCCTGAAATAGAAAAACCACTAATTATTGCTGCCCTCCAAGATATGGGCAACGTAGGAAACATCGTAATCGACTTTGTCAACAAATCAAAAAAGACCACACCGTTTAGAGCCGCCGAGTCAACCCAGCTATCCTACGTTCTTGACAAGGGAGGCTACATAGAGATCCCAAAAGAGATCTGGGAGTACAGGTACACAAAAAACATCATCGTCTTTGGCGGAGGTTACGGCCAGCCAAAGACCAATGAAGACCTTCATGCATTATGCCAAGACGTAATCGATGTCGCAAAAAAGTACGGTACCAAATTCATCTACACGTTAGGCGGCTTTCACACGGAGCACATTGTTACAGACGAGCCAAAGACGTACGTGACTACAACATCGCAAGAGCTTACCACACATCTTGAAAAAATTGGGATCAACACAACACCATCCAAGTCCGTCATCACAGGATTTAACGGTCTCATACTAGGATATGCTAAAAACAACAACATCCACGGAATAGGCCTCTACGGCGAGCTAAATGAACCATCCATCCCACAATACAGAACCGCAAAAAGTGTAATCAATACACTTGATAAGCTTACCTACCAGAGCTTTGGCAGCACACATGATCTTGATGTTATGGCAGAAACCATCGATAAAAAACTCAAGACGGATTGGAGAATGGATTTTTAGTTATTTATGCTGGTGCATTTCTGCATTTACGTGGCAGTCGCAACTACACAACTCGGTCTTGTGATCGTTTTGGCAATCAATGCACTCAAAGTGCCTGTGCTTTTCACAGCTTCCACAAATCATTTGCAGATCTAATTATACACAAGCCATATTTTAGCACTATTATAGATCTATTTCGCTTTTTTCTAAGATAGAGGCAGTAATCTTGTAGTAAGATACTGGATCTATTTGCTTTGCAAATCCCTTGTCTATGTTTATGAGGTATATCGAGTTTAATTTCGCATTAAGTATGTCAGAGTATTCTATTGGAGGATTGCGGTAAAACTTATCACATAAAGCCTTGATTTTCCTAATTTCACCTTCAGGCCTAAGTGATGGTGGGTTAAGAAATACTCGGTGAAACGGAAGTATCCCAATGACTGGAGTGGCAAGTGAAAAGTCGTTACAGTATTTGCTGTATCTTGCTATTTTACTTACTATCCTTGATACGTAATAGTCTATTGTATCAAGTGCGTGCTCAGGAGGTGTGAATCCAGTTTCGATTTCAATTATGGAGATCTGGTTGTCTTTTTTTGCATAAATGTCGCACACAAGTGAGTTTGTAAGTTGTTTTTCCACATCCACCGTGAATCCTTTTGCAACGAGATTTGCTGCACAAATAAGCTCAAGCACAGAGTGGTTGATTTTTACCAGGTTTTGCTGATACAGTTCGATTAACCTTTGCCTTACAAAGTTAAGTTTTGGTACGTCGTCTTTTTGCAGTTGTGTTGCAAGCTGGTTTGTGATGGTGTATACATCGTCTCTAAATTTTTCTAAATCCAAAATTCATCATTATTCAGGACAGCTTGGTTATGAAGATACCTCTGATTTTTAAAAAATATGAAAAATTATACTGCTTCTCTGACACTCTTTACTTTGGCAATAGCTGTTGGATCACCGTTTATTGGTTCCACAGTTACTGTAATCGTGTCTTTTGCACTTCGTCCTTGACCATCACTTACTGTGAGCTCAAAGACAAGTGATTTTGTTTCACCGTTACCTACTTCTGGTGCCACAAATGATGGCTTTGCCAAATCAGTTGCAGACAAGTCTACTTGCTCACCTGAGACTTGTCTCCAGCTGTAGAAGAGATTCTGCTTCATTGGGTCTTTGCCTGAGCCAAATAGTGTAACAGTGGACTGTTCTGGGACTGTCTTATCCTTGCCTGCATATGCAGTCAGTTGCTTTGATACTTTCCCTTTTACTGTAATGTCTACTGTGTCTGGTTCGCTATCACCCTGTCCGTCGTTTGCAATCAACTGGAAGGTCAGTACTGTATCAACAGACACATCTGGTGCAACGAAGCTTGTCTCAAGTTCTGTCTCAGAAGAGAGCGTTACTGTAGGACCTGAGATTTGGCTCCACAAATATGTCAATGGTTCATCATCATCATCGGATGCAGAGCCAATAAGCACAACGTGGTTTCCAATGTCAACTGTTTGATCCTCGCCTGCGTCAACTATAGGTAGTGCGTTGACTGGGAGTACTGTAACTTTGACTAGGTCTTTTGCTGGGTGGCCACTTTCATCTGAAACTCTAAGCTCAAAGACCAATACTTTGACTTTACCATTTGCAACAACAGGTGCGGTAAATGTTGGTTCTGGTTCATCAGTAGCAGACAGTTCGACTTGTTCTCCGCCTACTTGTCTCCACTCAAATGTAATTTCCTCACTGTCAGGGTCTTCTCCGACTCCAGTCAGTGTTACCAAAGTTTGCTCGTCAACTACTTGATCGTCACCTGCATCTGCTGTTGCCCGAACATTGTTTGAGTATATTGTGACTGTCATTGTATCAGAGTCTTTTCCGCCATATGGGTCAGTCACTGTTAATTCAAATTTTAATTCCGTTGATGCGCCTCCACTTACTTCAGGTGCCAAGAATCGTGATTCTGCCTTGTTTGGATAAATCAGATCAACGTCATCGC
>JBBIVI010000071.1:0-7186 GCA_037439825.1 Candidatus Nitrosotenuis sp.
AAAACATTGAGGAAATTGACCGGAGATTCTTTGGCACTCTTCTTGACAACATTGACACAAGCAAAGTCTCAGTAGTTATTTCAGCAGATCACTCTACTCCATGCATCAACAAAGGCCACAGTGATGATCCAGTACCTATCTTGGTATCTGGCGATTCCGTCAAAAAAGACAACAGCACAAGATTCACGGAAAAAAATGCAAAGATTGGAAGCATCGGGCTTTTGGAAGGAGCTCAGGTGCTCAAAACTGCACTACAATTAATCAGATAGTAAAAAGCGAGATCTGGCCAGAATTTCTTATTTGTTGGACTTTATGTCGTAGCGCATCGACGTTTATGCTGTGATATGTGCCAGTAGCCCTTGCAAGTTTTTCAAGCGCTCTACCAAGAACCGAGAGGCAGATCGTGTTTTCTGCTTTTTGGTAGTGGACCAAAGCTGCTGCAACCAAAATTATCCCCTGCACGAGCTCTTTTTCACCTTCGTAACATTTTTTCCAAACTCCTTCAAATACTTCGTGGGATTCCCAGAATCTTTCATCATTGAAATAATTAATGCCCATCTTGATTGCGTCCTCTTTTTCAATGTGTTCTTCTACTACATGTCTTGCATGATCCAGAGTGGCAATTGGTTTTAACTTTTCGACAAGATCATTAATTTTTGATTTGTCAATTGAAACATCAAACTCTACATATTTGGTTGAGACCCGGCAGTCACGAATTATCACATCAAGGCCTGACGCTAATTGTCGCGCATTTGCGAGTAATTTGCCAGTGTCTTGTGGGGTATGTTCTGCATTTTTCAAGTGTAACATGAATCTGTCCACGCAGTAAGATTGCCGTTTTTTCTTAAAATTCTTATGGGATTCCAATGAAAGTTTATATGAAATAGAAAAACGAGGCACAATACATGTCGATGATAGAGACAATAAGCGATGTAAACAATACATTCCTCTCAAGGAGAGAGATCACGTGCAACTTTAAGGGGCTTGCAGGCAAGCTCAAAAAGCTAGAAGCAGCAGATATGCTCTCAAAGCAATTCAATCTAGACGGCAAAATCATTATTCCAATTTTCATGAAGGCACACAGCGGAAGAGCCGATGTTACTGGGACCTTCTACGTTTATGATAACGAAGAGTTAGCAAAAAAACAGGTCAACCCTACGATCTTTAAGAGACTCGATAAGGCAAAGGCAAAATCAGCCCCACCGGCTGAGGCAACCGCTGAAGCACCTGCAGAAGCTAAGGAAGAGGCAAAGGCATAATGGCAGGCAAAAAAGAAGCAAAGGCCACAGGCATTGCAGCTTATTACAAAATAAGTGGGGACAAGGTAATAAGAACACACAAGATATGTTCAAGATGTGGCAAAGGCGTCTTTATGTCTGAGCACAAAAATAGACGTACCTGTGGCAAGTGCGGCCTAACAGAATTCATCCAATAACTCCTTCCTGTTTTGCAATCTTGCATCTTTAAACAAAACAAAATACTTTTTACATTACTGTTATTTGTGCTAGTAATTGGTACACCACAAACTGCAAGCGCACACAAATCCGAGGTAATTGGTGATTACAAGATCGAAGTCGGCTGGGAAAAAGAACCACCACTTGTAGGCGTAGAAAACAAAATTGTAGTCATAATAACATACGCATTCCCACATGAAAAGACAGACTCAACATCACCTGATCCGAAATTGGTCGAAAAATATGGAAAAGGAATTTCAGGACTTGAAACAAAACTTGATGTCTCAGTAACACTCAACAAAGAAAAGACTCCTCTTACCATGACTGAGACAAGTACTGCAGGCCTGTATGCTGCAAACTTTGCGCCAAGGTATGAGGGATACCCCATAGTCCATGTCTTTGTCACGGTGGACGAAACTCCAATTGAGATAGATTTCCATCCAGAACGGGTCGAAGATGGAGCAATAATTCAGACTACAACATCTGATGGTTCTCTTAATGCACAGATACTCGCTACCGCACCACAACCGGACAGACGCATGTTAATTATGCTCGAATTTACAGACAAAGGTAACCTGGTTGAACATGTCAACTATGATATTTTGGCCACACAAAATGAAATTGAAATACTCTCAAAGACAAAACTGCATTCAGAAGATGGATTGGCAAAACATACAACGATGATGCTAAACTCAAGTGAGCCTGCACAAGTACAACTAAAGATTTTGGGAATAGGTTTGCCAGGTGACGAATCCAACTGGACAGGCCCTGTCAACGAGGTCATAACAATACAAGTGGTGCCGGAGTTTGACCCACTTTGGGTTCTGATTTTGGCATCGATTATGGGCTCAACAATCATAATTACAAAAAACGTAAAACGATCAGTATAGTTTCTTTTTTCTCAGCTTTGATTCCCTTTCTTCGTATTCTTTGAGCTTGTCCAAAATGGGCTGTTCTAAGGTCACCTTTGAGATGGCTTCTATTGACAATTTGACTGTGTTCTCATCAAGTGAAATCTTGGTGACTGGAAGATTTTTCGTAATCCAGAGTTTTTCCGTCTTGTCCTCAAGCTTGTAGTCCTTAAACCCTGCTGGAAACTTTTTGGTAATGTGTGTCAGGAGCGTCTGGTCGGCAAATACTGCGCGTGGCTCAAAAAGCCTAGTGCTATCTGCATACACGTTCTCAAACAAGCTTACGGAGACTTCGTCTGAAACTACCTCCATCTTGGATATCCTGCGAACAAACTCCAAATAATGCAAAAACTCATGTGCCAAAATAGCATGAATAGTTCCCTTGAGTCCAAATGCTACAAGGGGAGCAGAGATCTGGATTACCACCTGAAGTTTTTCCTCAAAAAAGACAGGAAGTGTTCTTGCAAACAAAATTCCGTACTGAAATGAGACATTATCTGTAGAAGTCAAGATAGCTGATGGTTCTACATATGAGATTGGGTATGGTATTCCTGCTGCTTTTTCTATTCTCTGTATGCCCGAAGTTACAATCTCAAATCTCTTTGTTATCAACTCATACATTTTTTGCGGTAGCAGTCCTTTTTGATAAGCCTCGCGTACCTTTACTAATTGATCCAACAAAATTATCCACTGTCGTGTATGTAAAAATGTTAGTTTAGCATCGTTATGTCGTCAAAATCAAACATCTCGCATTTGGAGTTGTTTGAAAGAAGATCCGAAATATTTGGAAAGACATTTTCGCCTGACACAAAGCGCTTAATTGGAATTCCTCCATCTAGTTTCAAGTAAAGGTAAAATGAGTTTTCAGACTCTTGCTTGTATCTTAAGGCATGGATTGATTTTTCAGTTCTTTTGTCAGCATCGTAAATCGCAAGCTTTGTTTTTCGTATTTGTTCGAGCTTGGAAAGATCTTGTGGCTGTAGTGGTTTTTCAGTAGTGACTAGAATTTTTGCTTTTGATACAAAGTGAATCGGCCCGGTCGGAATCTTGGTTATTTGTTTTAGAGATTTTATGACTAGTTTGTCTGACTTGACTTGTTTTGGAATTTTTGGTGACCTTTTCTTTGGATTGGTGATCTTTGCAAAAAATGGCCTTCCTGAACCTAGGATCAAGCTGCTGGGATCCTCACCTCCAACCCAAGTTATCTTGACTTGGTGAGCATCAAATCGCTCAAAGAGGTATTTGCAGATCATGCCCTCAACGCTATCAAACTCTGTCATTCCGTGATGGTTACAGACAAGGCAGCCTTTGCCAAGACAGTTTTCACATGGTTTTTGCTTTTGTGGGATTCCTCTGATCTGCTTTATGTATTTAGCAGATACAAAAAGAGGACGTGATTGCACAACGCATGATTCGGTCTTAAAATCTACCGTGATGGTAATCTCCGCGTCTGTCTGACTGTATTTTCTTTTTGTTTTTCTGGCAAACTGTTTTGCAAGATGGCGTGTGATGCTTGTCTTTATGCCGTCAATTCCGCGGAGCTTGAACTGTGAACGTATTTGGTCGTCTCTGTCCAACACTGATGGCTTGAGGATCGTACCCAAAATGAATGTCTTGAATTCATAATTGGACGTAGCATCAAGCATCTTGTCAAGATAAAATGGTAAAGACTCAAAGACGTTCTTGCAGATGTAGCATTTTGTATTTTTTTTGTTTGCGGCTTTGTGGATTTTTTGCCCTAACTGCTTATATGATGTAACACCAAGTTTTTTTGCATACAGTCTCCCAAGACAATAATCACACAAATCGTACTCTCTGAGTATTTTCTTTGACTGATTCACAACCGTTGCAAGTTTACTTGTCACGACGAATTTCTGATGCCCTGATTAATAGTGATTTGCTCAGCCCATTCCAATCTTGCGCAAAAACCCCTGCATCTGTCTGCCTTTTGCAGCCTTCATCATACCTTTGGAGTTTTTGTAATTCTTCAGAAGCTCCTTTACCTCGTGTTCGGGCCAGCCAGAGCCTCGTGCAATTCTCTTGATTCTTGATGCATTAAGTAAATCCGGGTCTGCTTTTTCCTGCTTGCTCATACTCTGAATTATGTATCGCCATCTTTGGATTCTTGTCTCCATTTGATCCAGCTGATCCTCTTTGACCATTCCTGAAAGGCCTGGCATGTTATCCAAAAACCCCTTTAGTGATCCTACCTTTGATACCTCTTCTAGTTGGTAGTAAAAGTCGTCCATGTTCATTTTTCCACTAGAGATTCGCTTCAGTCGGACCTCGTCTGCTTCCGATTCGAGTCTTTTTGCAAGATCGAGAAGAGCTTGGATATCGCCCATGCCAAGCAGTCTACCAACAAATCTAGTGGGTGAAAACAGTTCAAGATCGTCTATGCGCTCACCGGTTCCAACATACATTATCTTGGCACCTGTGGCAGCAGAGGCCGCAAGTGCGCCACCTCCTTTTGCGGAGCTGTCAAGCTTTGTAATTATGATTCCGCCAACTGGCACTGTCTTGTGAAATGATTCTGCTTGACTGTAGCACTGCTGACCTATTGTACCATCAATTACCAAAAGCGCCAAATCTGGCTCGGCGACCTTGGAGATCTCCCTCATTTCATCAAGTAGATCTTTTTCCTCTTTGTGGCGACCTGCGGTATCGATTAAAACTATGTCTAAATTGGAATTTTCAAAATGCTTTAGGCCGTTTCTGACTATTCCTGGTGCATCCTTGCTGCCTTCCTCACCATATACTTCGACGTTTGCCTTCTCACAGTTTGTCTTTAGCTGGACTAAAGCGCCTGGTCTGTATGTGTCAGCACCTATTACTCCCACCTTGTAGCCTTGCTTTGTTAGAAATTTGGCAAGCTTGCCAGTAATTGTAGTCTTACCGCTTCCCTGAATTCCGAGCATTAGGACCTTGTTTAGCTTGCCTGGCTGAAATGAGAACTGGTTTTCCTTCCCAAGGAGATTTGCAAGCTCGTCATAGAGGATCTTTACAATGTGATCCTTTCTTGAAAGTCCAGGTGGTGGATTTTCATTTAGTGAGCGATATTCTAGATTTTTTGTAATTTCTAAAACTAGTTTTACGTTTACATCTGCTTGAAGTAGTGCACGTTGCACGTCTTTTGATAATTCTTTGATTAAAGCCTCATCAACACCTGACGAGTTTACAATTTTTTTAATTGCGGCGCGAAGGCTTGTCTTTAAGTTATCAAGCATTACCTTGTATCTCTGCTTGCATTATTTGAAACCTTCCTCTGTATCCGTCCCAATAGGTCTGTGATTTGGTTATTTTTATTGGCGCAGAGTAAAGTGGGCAGTTTACAACAAAGGTTTCCGCTTCGCAAGCGTGAATGCTTACATTAAAACCAAATTTTTCTGAAAGTTCAAATAGTTTTTCCAAGTCTTTTTTCCTAATTATTTTTCCAAGCCAGGATTGATCTAGGCCAGCACAGGACACCGACGTTATTATGAACTCAAAGCCTGACTCAACTAGCTCTTGCATGTATCTTCTTTGATCTTTTTGCCAAAGTGGGGAAATTACCTCAAGATTCAAGCTTTTTGCAGCCTCTGCAAACTTTGTCTTTTGAAATTCGCTTAGTATGCCACCATGCAACACGCCTTCCACGTGAAACTCTGTCTTTGCATCCTTGAGTGCCTTTTTGATTAACTCTATTTCCATTGTTGTGTCTGTAGAATCTGCCTTGATTGTAATTTGTGGAATCTTCATTGATTTTGCCTGAAGTGATGTGATCTCGATATTTGGATGGTGTAGCAGGTGACTCTCAGCAGAAGGCGTCAGTATGGTGATCAGACATTTTACTACATGGCCGAGTCTTTGCGCCTCGTAAATTGCAAAGGTGCTGTCCTTTCCTCCAGAAAATAAGACTGCAAGATTCATCAGGATTTTTGTGAACCATGCAAGTATTAATTGGATCCTTCAATACTCATAATCTTCATCAAAGCTCAGACGGCTTTTCCACACATCATCAGGATCCAGAATTTATGATTTGATCCTCATGATTTTAGTTCTTTCCATTACCTTCCAATATTCTACCATTTGGCCTTGTTCCAACTTTCCTTTGACTTCGTCGTCTATCATCTGGATGTCTATTGTCTCAAAGGTCTCGCTGTCCATGACCTGGACTTGGTCTCCTGTAATGGATATGATTTGACCACTGCGTTTGTCAATTAGTGGTACGTGTACCTGCATGCTTACTGGTCCTACATGTGGTCTTTTCTGGTTGTCGAAAATTCCTACACCGACAATTCTTGCCTTTGCCGCCCCGTGTTTTCCAGGCTTGCTTGTGTCGTATTCTACTATTCTGCATGGCTCACCTGTTGGCTGATCAGCTACTGGCAACAAAATGTAAGAACCAATTTTTAATGAACCAAGTTCTGCCGGCTTGCTCATATCCAGACCAATCTAGACTCGGTATTTAACATTTATGAAGATCAAAAACTGATCAGTGGATCACTTGAGTTTCTCAAGTATTGAGAGGCCGACAAGGTTGTTCATAATGATTCCTTTTCTACAAACATTTCGTCGGGTCTGTTCGCAATACTTGTTTACACTTTGATGACTCTTCTGGCTTGCTACTTCGAGTACGACAATGTTGTTGCTGTATGGAAAAGTGAACTTGGGTTTTTCTGTTGAATATGCAAACATATTTCCGGTGACTGCCTTTCGTACAAGATCGTTTTTTGATACGACCATGGCTAGATCCGACATATCCTCATCAGATTTTGAATACTCCAAATAATATACAGAAATAAAGTTCACAGCGCCGTCGACTTCACGCTCAAAAAGATC
>JBBIVI010000072.1:0-7144 GCA_037439825.1 Candidatus Nitrosotenuis sp.
CGTTTTTGATAAATCACTTACTTAAAACTAGATGATCTTTAATGACTGCAGCGACATCGGACCATTTTAGTATCAAAGGTACAATCATGGGGTCCTTCAGAATGGGCATCTGTAGGAATTTCCTTCATGCATTCAGAATGCCTGCCTTTTTTGCAGAACCAACAGATCTTCTCATTACTGCCGCCAACCGAACAAGATTCCATGTACTTAATACACCAAATTAGCTAAAAAACCCTACACGTAACGTAGCCAATGAATGAAGCGTTCGTCTTTTCCCATGGCCACATCCATAAACGATTTTTGCAGCTTTCTAGTAATCTGTCCAACTTTGCCGTCTCCAATTATTACATCATCTGCCTGTGTTACAGATTTTACCTCGGCTGCGGTTCCGGTCATAAATATCTCGTCTGCAGAAAACAGATCGTCTCTGTCAATATCTCTTTCAACTAAAGTTATGCCCTCTGAACGAATAAGTTGAATTACACTGTCGCGTGTTATACCTTCCAAAATTCCAGATGTAAGCGGCGGAGTAAAGATCTCACCATTTTTTACAACAAAGATGTTTTCTGCACTTCCTTCTGTTACTTTTCCATGATAATTTAGCATAATTGCCTCATCGTATCCGTTTTTGAGCGCTTCCATTCTTGCCAAAGCCGCATTTGCATAATTCGATGCTGCTTTTGCTTGCATTGGCTGTGAGCGCGAGTCAATTCGAAGCCAGCTTGAGATCTTGCATTTTGCACCTGTTGTCTTGCCTGCCTTTGATTCACCCATCTTCCACTCCCAACAGGCAATTGCAACATCGACTTTGTTTGGAGTTGGTGTGAGGCCCATGGTACCATAACCATAGTACGCGATTGGCCTAATGTAGCATTCTTTGAGTGTGCTTGCCTTGACCGTCTTTACTATAGCATCAGTTATCTGGTCTTTTGTGAACTGCATCTTCATAGAATACATTTTTGCAGATCTAAAGAAGCGGTCTACATGTTCTGGTAGTCTGAATATTGCAGAACCATTTGGTGTATTATAGCATCTAATTCCTTCAAAAATGGCAGTAGAATAGTGCAATGCGTGAGTAAGTACGTGAACCTTGGCATCTTTGAATGGCACCAATTTACCATTCATCCAGATCTTCCCAACTTCTTTCATAGAACATTGGGAATGGGTATAGGCTTTAAAAAATTATCTGAGATCAGTATGGTATGAACTAAATATCATAAACACATAGACACATCGTGGAATCTATACTCTCATTTGTCGCACTAGCCTTGCTTGTGGGCGGACTGATTGGACAAGGTTTTGAAATGAAAAGGATTCGAGCTTCAATCAGAGTCGACGAACAACTAAGCTCACAGAAAATCTTTGCAGACAAACGAAATTTCAAATGGTATGCAATAATTGCTGCAGGATTTGTCTTGTGGTATGTAGCAAATATGCTGTAAACTAGTTTGCGTCTTTTCTAATCTTTATGAGGTTATTCACTACGTTTGAAGCCTGCATTACGGCTTGGCCATCAGAGAATCCTGACTCGAAATCCTTGTAGAGCTGTAATCTATCTTGCCCTTGCTTTATTGCTTTATCGGTTCCTTTGAAATACCATAGTGTCATCTTTGTGACATACTTGAGTGTGGCCTGTGCTGCAGGTCTAACCCAGGCTGGTAGCATTCTGAGAATTCTCGATGCTTCTCTGTTTATCAGATCAACAGAGTGTTGTGTAGCCTTTAAGATCAACTCTTGGCGAAGAGGAGTGTACTGTGGCATCCACTTGGCAGCATTCTTTTTCATTGCACGGAGAGGCATAAGAGGGAATACCCAAACAAAGACATTATGATGTTTGATCCTGTCTATGAACTCGATGCTCTTGAGGACGTCGTCTTCAGTCTCCTTTGGAAGGCCTGTCATCATTGATGCTACGGTAAACCAATGATTATCATCTAGGATTCCAAGTGCGTCGTCGATGACATCTGGCCATTCTTCAATCTTGTAGGGCTTTACTTTGCCAGGCATTATGTTTTGTACAAGTGTGGGGCTTACTGTTTCAAGGCCTGTTTCTACATATGCTGGATGGTTCTTGTCAAGCTCCATTATCTCAGACATTGCCTTGAGAGTGCGCGGGCTTGACTTGATGGTAGAACAGGCAAAAAAGTCGGTTTCTATTTCTTTGACACCAAGTGTTTTTTTGACTGCAGAAAAAAGATCAACTATCGCATCGTGATTTACCTCAAAACTCCCTGTTTTTCGCCCATAAAACAATGCATCCTCAGAATGAAGTAGAATTCTGCTTACGCCTGATCTTACTTCAAGCTCCACCTCTTCGATAATTTTTTCTTTAGGAATGCTTCCAAACGCTAAAAGATCAGGTGAGCAGAATTGACACCCTCTTCCACAACCACGAGTTATCTCCACGATTCCCCCAGTTGATGGTTTTTTGATCGTTGGAACTGCATCTGCACGAAGTGGTTTTGTAGCTGTTATTCTTTGTGGGATCTGACCATTTATGGCGTCTTCGAAGAGCTTACCTGCAATTCCCTCTGCCTCGCCGGTGACAATGCAATCAAGTCCCCACTGTGGGAACATCTCTGGATGTTCCTCAAGCTGCCAGACCCCAGGCCCGCCGACTATCAATTTTGAACCGTATTTTTTCAACAATGGATTTGAGATGAAATTCTTGAAGTCAAGTGCAGTATATGATGGAGCAGGCCACCAATTAATGAGTCTAAATAAAGACGCATTTAATTGAGATACTGCAGAATATCCCATAGGATCATGTACTGTGACTCCAATTACTTTTGTTTTAGGCCCAATTACCTTACCGAGCTTTCGTGGGTCTGCAACTATTACTTCATCTTCTTTGAATCCATACTCTAACAGAGAAGCTTCGATTTTTCTTAGTGAATATGGTGCATACTTTAATCTGCCTTCCTTATCACTTTGAGTTGGAAAAAACACACTTTCCATAAACCGTACGTTAAATGGAATCTTTGGATAATTGGATGGGATACACCCTAAAAACCCAACATAGCTAAAATGCCTAAAGTCGCTGACTGCTGTCTTGCTCCCAGTTAAAACAATCTTGTAGCCATCTGACATGGTACAAAGAGCACCAAATAATAGTTAGTATTTTAATTCTAAAACATTTCGTGCCCAGCTCACAAAAAACTCTAGATAGTCTATATAGATCAGCTCTAAATATGGCTTTGATGATATAATATCAGCGCGTGTTTTGGGTAACGCCGAGCTGATTCTAGATGAAGGCTCAAGAACAAACCCAGCGTGGCTCTCATGGGCAAAAAACCCAGAGGGGCCATATGCGATTTGTGTAGCATTCAGGTGAAGGTGATTTTTGACCTCTCTGAATGTACAGCACGAATCGCTGTTTCTATGTTATTATCTGAATCGTCGACTACAATGATGACGCGTGATGTTTCTTCTTGTGCATCCATGTTTAGTATGTTGAGGCCGGCCTCACCTATGCGAGAGCTTGCCTTTGATACTATTTGCTGAACACGCCACATCTGATCACCAATTAATGTGATTACTCCGCGGTTGTACTGGATTGTTGCAAGAGAATCAAATCCAAGAATGTAGCGTTCGTTTCTCTTCACATAATCTGCATCCAAAAACAAAATTCTTGTAAACTCGATGTCGTCTTTTGTGAATGGCGATAATATGACAAATTCACTGTACCTACGATCTCTTTCAAGTGATTCTAAGAGTTGCTGAGCTGCAGCGCTTTCTATTTTGAGTATTGCGCAGTTTTTCTTTCCAGTTACTATCTTGAGTGGGTGCCCATTGTGGTTGTCTGATTTTCTTGTAATGGTTGTGGTCTTTTTTGGGTTTTTCATGTTTGTAATTATAATTGGCATATCGACACCGTTTTCTAGGATCTCCTTGATCGCAATTGGATCTAATATCTTCATGCCAAACATGCCAGCAAGTCTTGCTTCGTTGTACGAAAGCTGTGCAATGTCTTCCAATTCTTGGTTGACTATGCGAGGGTCTGCGGAAACCACGGCACTGTCTTTTTCAAAGTCGATTTTGGTATTGTATTTTTTGTGGAAAAGTATGCCTAAATCAGCAGCAGTCCTGTCTGAGCCTCCACGTTCATACGTTGTTTCTATACCGTCTGCAGTCTTTCCAATAAAACCTCCTATTGAAACGACCTCGTTTTCCAGCAAGAGGCGTTCGAGTGGCTCAAGGCGATTCATTGATTCTGAAGCAATGAAATTAGTTGACTCTATGTTGTTGTCTGTAATTATGGGCCAGTTATCGTAGCTTACAACATCTGATCTGATGCCGTTGCTTTTGAGAATGTAGTTCATCACATATGACATTAAAAGCTCACCTGAAAAGGCAAGTGCTCTGGAGCGTATTTCATTGGCAAAAGAGCCTTTGACTTTGGCATCATTGAATGCTTGGGTTGCCTTTTGCAAAAAAACATCTATGTCTTTTTGGCAGTCTGGCTTTAGCTGCTCACTTACTGCGCCAAGTATTTTCTCATACGAGTTTCTGATTGGGGAAAGATCTGGATTTTTTCCTTCCTCTACTTGTCTTCCTATGTGTAGTGCTAAATCCGTTATTGATTTTCTTTTGCCGTCGTGTATTGTAAGTGGTGCAGAAAATACAGCAATTACTTTGGATTCTTTTTTTAGTTCCTTTATACGATTAACGATATCTGAAACAAATTCGCCATCTATGCCACTCGCACTTCCACCAAATTTTGCAATAACTAGTTTTTCCAAGTCGCAGTTTTTGTGCAAGTAAATCCTCTTTTAAGGATTCGTCAGCAGGCTTATCAAAGATGATTCTGTATTATCTGCCAGGCTTTTTTTGCACCGTCTGTCTGAAGGGGGTTTCGCTTTGATTCTAATTTCTGCGGTATTAGTGAATCAAGTCTGTAAATGTCCTCAAAGGTATATCCTTCTTGCCTTGCATTATCTTCTTGTTCAAAATGATCTTTTATTGGAATGAAGATTCCTGGCGTGCCATACACTTTGGCCTCATCAATTGTGGATTTTCCTGCAAGTGAAATAACAAGATCCGACGCATAAATTATTTCATGAAGATTGTTTGCAAAACCAAAATCTCTTAACTGTGTGTTCATCTGAAATGAGGGACCAGATACTATGACTAACTCAAAATCGTTTTTTAGCTTTGAGACTGCTTCGATTGTTTTTTGTATGAGGAATCTTCCAGCGTCGGTTCCACCCACGCTGAGCGTAATTGTTTTTTTAGTAAAGGAAAACTTTTCACGAAGCTGATCACGGGTATAATTTGTAGGCCTGACGATTGGACCTACTCTCTTTATGTTACCTTGGTCGTCTCCAAATTCAGGCATTATTACAATATCGCATTTTTGAATTATTTCATGCATCGCTTTGTTCATCTTTTTTTCTATCAGTGAAACAACTCCTTTTGTAAATTTTGTTTGCAAGATATCTGTAATCAGAATAGATGGTGTCTTTTTTTGCTGAGCTACAACAAGCGATGCAAAATCTTCATCACTTACGACGAGTCTTGGGTTTTCACGTTCTACAAATTTCTCTGCAATATTTTTGCAATCCTTGTAATATTGATAGTATTTCATCAACCATCCAAACGATTTCTGGAGTGCACCATTTGTCACATCAAAGTTAGGGGGTCTGTAAGAGTCATTTACGGAAAATCCATACTCTGAAATGAGTCTTGCAGCATCACTACCGGTAACGAACTTGGAGCTGATTTTGCCAAAGAACTGTGCTATTGCTATGTCTCTTGTCGCATGTCCTAAACCTATTGGACTGCAAAAAAACCCAACATCAAGCGTATTCAATGATTTTTGTGAAATCCTTGTCAAAGTTTAAATGGTTTCCGAAAAGGAATTTTTCTGGGCTCATAGTCCAGATCGGTTATGACGTCGCCCTTACACGGCGAAGATCCAGGGTTCAAATCCCTGTGGGCCCATCCACTTTCATGGCACTAAAATAGTTCCACCCCTATAACTAAAAAGTTGGAAATCTCAATAGATGATATTAACAAGCGTAATGAACCGTACCAGATATTCCTAGATTCAATAAAAAGCCCAGAAACCTACGAAGATACAAGAATAACTTATACTCCTTTCTAAGACTGGTTCCATCTGAGTTGTACCAAAAAGTACTAGGCAAAATACCACAAAATAACGAACCACCCACTCTTGCCAACATCTTTGTAGAATTATCAAAAAAAGACGCTACCCTAACATCAAACATCATTGCAACCTTTATCAAAAACAAGAAAAAACTTGTAGAGGAAGGCAAGATTAGCTCTCAAAACATCCAAACCACATCAAACAAATCAAAGCATTACTTGATTCCAATGGGGTGCCAATTCACTGGAAATCATTAAACAAGATTTTACCAAGAAGGGAATCATCATCAAACGACAGAGCTTACACAAAAGCAGAGATCCAAAAGATGATGGAAGTTGCCCATGATATCACTGACAAAGTAATCATACTCTTGTTTTCATCAGGAGGATTCAGACTGGAATCATGGAATTATTTTACATGGAGTGATTACATTCCATTCAAACAAAAAGATGACTCGTACAAAGGAGGTGCCCTGTTGGTATACAAGGGTGATCCAGAATCGTACTGGACTTTTATTACACCAGAAGCTTGCAAGATGCTTGAGCTATACCGAGAACAATGGAAATCACATCAGGCGTAGATAACTCCACAAAGCACAAGTCTCTGACCTTTTCAATGTTTGACATCGATACTGGGATTACTATTTCTGATGTTACTTACAACATAAAAACAATCAAAGATGGCAAGATTCTATTTGATAGGGATTTTCACACAGATGATGGCTATTTGCGATTTGATCTCGTCCCTTCAGATACAGATCAGATCAAAATAGAAGAAAAGCAGAAGGGTTCGTTTTTTGACACATTGCTAGGCAGCTCTAAAAAATATGTTGAGTATCAAGGGAGTATCTTTAGATTTGACGGATTGTACAAGTTTGAAATCATTGTAAAATCCGCCAATGAATACTCTGATTCAAACCAAAATCCACTAAGGTATGAGGCAGGGATTTCATTTCCGCACGCATCAGACATTATTGCCGATGGTAACTATGGCGGTGCTCAAATCAAAATAATTAGCTACTATGATATGATTCAA
>JBBIVI010000073.1:0-6995 GCA_037439825.1 Candidatus Nitrosotenuis sp.
ATCAGAACACAACGTCTGGTTGCAACACGTACAAGAAGTCAAAGAATACTGGCGACAAAATCTCAAACTACACCCAGGAGAGCTTTCCGCAGCAAAGATCTTACGTAAGCTACGTGAAGTATTACCACACCAATCCATTGTTACAACAGAAGTAGGACAACATCAAATGTGGGCGTCACTTTTCTTCGATGTAATACATCCTGGGACCTTCTTTAGCTCTACCGGTCTTGGCACGATGGGGTGGGGATTCCCCGCAGCAATTGGCGCAAAAGCAGCACGTCCAGACTTGCCAGTAGTAGATATTGCAGGGGATGGAAGCTTCAACATGACTGAAAACTCACTTGCCACATCCGTCTTAGATAATTTACCTGTGATTGTATTTTTGGTAAACAACTACTCACTTGGAATGGTTGCCCAATGGCAGAGAACATTCTATGACAGAAGAATGATTGGTGTAGATCAAAAACAATGTCCAGACTATGTCAAGCTTGCAGAATCATACGGTGCACAAGGAATACGAGTTGGCAATCTTGAAGAACTAGGTAATGCCATCAAGGCAGGCCTAAAAAGCGATGTTGCGACAGTAATCGATATTCCAATCGACCCCCAAGAAGACGTACTCCCATTTGTAGCACCTGGAACCTCACTAAAAGATATGATATTGCCATCGTGATGAATGTTGGTTTGGGCTATCTTGTCGTTACTTGTGGAAAACAAACCCGGTATACTTTTTAAAGTGACACACCTTTTCAGATCAAGGAACTTTAACATAGATTCCATCTCCGTAGGTGTCACACAAAACCCGGAATTTTCCAAGATGACCATAACTACCATAGGTGATGAGCGTCAAATCGATCAAATTGTAAAGCAACTTGACAAAATGATTGACACAATAGAGGTTAAACGCCTAGATGACAAAAAGACGGTGTACAGGGAATTGGTACTTTTCAGAGTCAAGGTCTCAAAGGCATCAGACAGCATGGAGATAAACAACATAGCAAACTCTTTTGGTGCAAAAATCCATGACGCAAGAAAGGATTCGATCATGCTAGAATTGACTGCAACGCCTGATCAAATACATAACATGCAAGAATTACTAAAACCATATGAAATATTGGATATTGCGAGAACAGGCGTCACGGCATTAGAGAGGGGTGGAGATTGAGAGTCAGAATATTTGATACCACACTACGTGATGGAGAACAAACACCGGGAGTAGCGTTATCTCCAGAAAAAAAGCTCACAATCGCCAAACGACTAGATGATCTAGGGGTGGACGCAATTGAGGCCGGCTTTCCAGTGATCTCCGAAGGTGAGCAACACGCAATCAAACTAATCACAAAGGCAAATCTCTCAGCAGAAATTTGTGGCCTTGCAAGAACAAATAAAAAAGACATAGATGCCGCAATTGATTGCGGTCTTAATTACATACACACATTCATTGCCACATCAGACATACACTTACAATACAAACTAAAGATGACTCGAGAACAAGCACTTGCAAAAGCAATAGAGGCAGTAGAGTATGGTAAAGCACATGGCCTTCAAGTAGAGTTTTCAGCAGAAGATGCTACAAGAACTGACAGGGCATTTCTCAAGCGCGTATTTTCTGAAGTGGCAAAAGCAAAGGCCGATAGAATAGATATCCCAGACACAGTAGGATACTCGACGCCTCAATACATGGCAGAAATCACAAAAGACGCAGTTGTAGCAACCAATCTGCCTGTAAGTGTGCACTGCCACAATGACTTTGGCCTTGCTGTAGCAAACGCAATAGCTGGAATTCAAGCAGGTGCTCAGTGTGCACACGTTACAATAAATGGAATAGGCGAGCGTGCCGGAAATGCGTCTTTGGAAGAATTCGTAATGGCTCTTCAGTGTTTACAGTTTGGACAAAAATGGGAAACCGGAATAAAAACAAAGTTACTTTACGAAACATCTCGATTTGTATCCAACTTGGTCGGAATTGCAGTACAGCCAAACAAAGCAATAGTGGGCGAAAATGCGTTTGGGCACGAATCGGGAATACACACACACGGAATTCTCAACAACCCACTCACATACGAGCCGATTAGTCCAGAACTCGTTGGGCGAACAAGGTGGCTTCAAGTAGGAAAACATGCAGGCATCCACGGTGTTTCTGCAATGCTTGAAGAATACGGCGTAAAACCAAACGACGAGCAGCTAAAACAGATATTAGAAAAAGTAAAGGCAGTCGGTGATCAGGGAAAACAAGTCACAGATGTGGAATTACTCTCGATTGCAAACGAGATTTTAGGGGAGCATGCAATCAAAAGGATAGTTCAACTTAGCGGATTTTCAGTTTCTACCGGTATAGGCACGATGCCATATGCATTCGTAAAGCTAAACATAGATGGTATAGATTACATTGGAACTGATTACGGAGTAGGTCCAGTGGACGCAGCACTAAACGCAATTCAAAAAATCACAGGCGAGATAGCTAAAGTACGAGTCAAAGAATACAAACTAGATTCGATTTCAGGCGGCTCTGACGCACTATGTGAAGTAACGATCAAAGTTGAAGATGCATACGGAAATGTCTCATCAGCTAAATCGATTGGCGAAGATATTGTAACTACAAGCGTTCAGGCAGTAATTGAAGGCATCAACCGAATTATGCTAAAAAAGACACTAAAACAAAAAAAGATTGGAAACTAGTTTTCCAGATCTAACATGTACAAGATTTCATTAATTACCGGCGATGGCATAGGGCCAGAACTATCAGAATCAGTCGTCTCGATTCTTAATGCCATACATGACAGACTCGGAGTCAAGTTTAGTATTGAAAAATTACTTGCAGGCGATATTGCGTTATCGAAATTTGGCAAAGCTTTGCCAGATCAGACACTAGATGCGATCAAAAAATCCGACGTATGCATGAAGGCCCCAGTGGGGGAATCAGCAGCTGACGTAATAGTGGTGTTGCGTAGAATGCTTGATTTGTATGCCAACATAAGACCTGCAAAATCCTATCCGGGCATGAACGCATTAAAAGATGGGATTGATATGGTAATTGTTCGGGAAAACACCGAGGACTTGTATACGGGTCAAGAGTTTGATACGCCAGGCGCAGCAGTGGCATTTAGGATAATCTCAGAAAAAGCCTCAGAAAGAATAGCAAAATACGCATTTGAGACAGCAAGGCAAAGAAATGATAAAAAACGTGTAACGTGCGTTCACAAATCAAATGTAATGAGAAAGACCGACGGCTTGTTTTCCAGAGTATGTGCAAGCGTGGCAAAATCCTATCCTGACATATCATTTGATCAAATGTATGTTGATGCGTGCGCCATGAATCTAATCCGACGTCCTGAGAGTTTTGATGTTATAGTAACGACAAATTTGTTTGGCGACATACTATCCGATGAGTCATCGGAGGTAGTTGGTGGGCTTGGTATGGCACCAGCTGCAAACATTGGAGATAATTTTGCGTTATTTGAGCCGGTTCATGGAGCAGCGTTTGATATTGCAGGAAAAGGAATTGCAAATCCGTCTTCATTTATCTTGTCTGCAAAGATGATGTTAGAGTGGCTTGGGAAAAAACACAACGATTCAAAGTGTTTTGACGTTGCAAAAAAGTTAGAATCTGCAGTGTACGGAGTAGTAAAAAAAGGAATAAAGACCCAAGACATAGGCGGCACGAAAACAACATCGGAATTTACAAAGGAAATAGTTTCTTTACTGTGATTTAGACATCTGAGGCAGGAGGATGTCTTGACCAAAAAAATAACATCAATCCCAGCGGTATCATGCAGACAACTGCAGCAATTACAAAAACAACATAGTATCCCTGATGTAGTCCTGGAATCAATGGTCCTGGAAACACGGCATAAAACCATACAAACGCAACAAAGCCCAAAATAACCTTGTTTCTTTTTATGATAGCCTTCCAGCCAAGCTTTTTCTTGTTTATGTAGCAGCGCTTGCATCTTGTTCTGTCATCTGTCATGCACGATGTGCACACCTGTTTTTGGCAAAAGTAGCATTTTCTGTCGCCGAACTTGGAATTACAAAAATCACAAGTGCCCAACTATTTTTTTTTCGTATTTTTTGAATTTATCTTTAGTGCTTAATCTGTCTTGATCTCTTTGCTGGCTATTCTGTCTGTTAGTTTCCAGCCATATTTTATCACGTATGGTGAAATGAAGGTGGTTATGATCGTCATCGCTCCTACCATAGGTAATACAAAGGAGCTTGTCACACCGACATCTGAGCCTCCTTTTGCCGCAACAAGTGCAAGCTCACCTCCAGACGACGATAGTCCTATTCCAGTCCTAAGCGAAGTCACCTTGCCCAATTTTTGAGCTCTGGTTGCAGCCCACACTGTGAAAAATTTCGAAACAAATGATACTATCACCAAAATTACTGCGGGGATTAGGAATAATGGAATCTGCTTTATATCCATAAGGGCCCCAACTGAAATGAAAAACAATGCTGCGAACATATCCCTGATGGGAGTTGCCATGACTTTTGTTGCGACTCTCATTTTTGAGCCGGCAACAAGGACTCCTGCAAAGAATGCACCTGTTGCAACAGAAATATCCAGCTTGAATGCAACGAACGCAAGGCCGAACGCGACACCAAGTGTTGCTATGATTAGTAGTTCGTTGTGGTTGGTCTTGCCTACAACGTCGACACATTTTGGAATGATTTTAGAGCCAATCACTATTGCTCCGACTATAAATCCAATTACCAAGCCGATGGAAACAGCAATGTCGTTTATGGAAAGCCCTCCACTTGCTGCCACCGATTGTAGTACTGCTAGTAGTGATACAATGATGATGTCCTCAATTACAGCAATACCTATGATCAAATACGTAGCCTCATCTTTGACCATTCCAAGTTCTTCAAGAACTCTCATAATTACGACGGTGCTTGTCACCGAAATTGCCAATGCAATGAATAAGCTGTCAAAAAATGCAAAACCCAAAGCTTGCGTTACGGCATAGCCTGCCATAAATGTGCCTGATGCTTCAGCGATTGCTATTATGGACGCCTTTCTGCCTATGTTTTTGAGCTTTTCAATTGGAAATTCCATTCCAATTACAAACAAAAGCAAGATGATGCCGATTTCAGCAAAAACGTGTAAAATATCGACGTGTGCAATGAGGCTAAATGGTGGTGTGTAAGGACCTATGATCATTCCTGCAATAATGTATGCTATGATCATAGGCTGCTTTAGCTTGTAGGAAATCAAAGCCATTATTGACGCAATAATCATGATTACGGCAAAATCTTGAATGATAAGCTCAGATTCGGACGGCGTGGAATAGATTTTATCTAAAATCGGTTTTGTAATTGCTACTATCTGTGACTCCACTGGAACTAGTGCAAACTCATTATAGATAAATCATCTGAATGCTGTAATTTTTGATAACGATATTCTAAAATTTACGGACTGAGTCTTTCTGGGTCACGTGGATACAAAACAAATACGCGAACATTGTTTATTCCAACAATTATGGTCATGAGCCTCTCAAGACCCATCCCCCACCCAGAATGCGGTGGCATTCCCCAATCAAAAGCCCTTAGGTGATCTTCAAAGTTTGCTGGGTCTAAACCTTGCTCAACAAGACGTGTCTTTAACTTTGCAGGATCGTGCAACCTTCGTCCCCCTGACGAGAGCTCCAAATAACCATGCTGCAAATCAAAGGATTTTGAAAGGTTTGGCTCTTCATCTTTTTCATGTATGTATAACGGCTTGAGGCTCATGGGCCAGTCAACCAAAAAGAAGAATCCTGGATGATTTTGCCCTATTATCTTTAGATGCGAATCAAGCAAGTCATCGCCAAATGTAATCTTTATCCCTGCTTTTGTAAGCTCATCTAATACCTGAACATATGTTATCCTCTCAAAAGGTTTTTTCGGAACATCTAATTTTCTTTCAAGAATCGCAAGCTCGTTTGTGCAGTTGTGTGCAACATCGCTGAATACAGAAACAATCAATTCCTCTAAAACATCCATCACATCAGTATAATCCATAAACGCAGCTTCGATGTCGACACTGGTAAATTCAGTCAGATGTCTTCCGGTGTGAGATTTTTCCGCACGATAAAATGATGCTATCTCAAAAACACGCTCAAGGCCGATTGTGAGTTGTTCTTTGTAAAGCTGGGGGGATTGCGCCAAATATGCCTTTTTTCCAAAATACTCCAACGAAAATAAATTCGCACCGCCCTCACTTGCACTCCCAATTATCTTTGGCGTTGTTATCTCAAGGAATCTTTTTTGTGCTAGTGTGTTTCTTAATGATGCCAAAACATGGTGTCTGATTTTAAAGATTGCAGCAACACGTTGATTTCTTAAATCGAGTGCCCTTGCGTTGAGTCTATTGTCTATGTTGCTTTCCAATCTGCCGATTGGGTCTATTGGTAGGGGGTGCACAGCTTTTGTTAAAATGTCGATACGGTCTGCTTTAATCTCGAATTTGAAGTCACGCGCCTTTGTATCTTGAACTGTGCCACTTACCATGATCACTGTCTGCCTTGTAAGATCTTCTGGAATTTCTTTTTCATCTTTAACTATGACCTGAGCAATGCCTGTCACATCACGCACGGTAAGAAATGTGAGTTTGCCAAGCTTTCTTAGATCCTCGACCCATCCGCCAATCACTACGGCTTGGCCTTTTAGCTGTACTGAGATCTCATCAATGTTGTGAGTTTTCTTAAATTTCATTTGCTCTTGCCTTCCTCAAAGTCTATTACGATGTCAAGTTGACGTAGCTCTTTTACAATGTTTGCTACTTTGTTGATGTCTATTGGGAATTTCGATGTCCATTTGCCGGATACTATCACCTTTGTTTTTTGAATTCCTCCAGGAACCCAGACCACATTTATTGACAAAATCTTGGTTGGAAAAAACAAGTCTTCTATGAATTTTCTGTCGTTTGCTTCGGATTCCACAAGCCATATTTTGCCTGAAAACTCGCTTTGTAGCGTTCTGTATAGCGTCCTACTTTGACGTATTGTCTGGAT
>JBBIVI010000074.1:0-6808 GCA_037439825.1 Candidatus Nitrosotenuis sp.
AGAGCAGGCCGACGCATCGACAAATCAAGAAAACACAGAACCACAGGATGCAAACAAGATAACACTCAATGTTTCAATCAACACCAAGCCCGGAACACTCGACGATGTACTGGCAGAATATGATTCAAAATACAAGGCCAAGACCCAGTACACTTTGCCCAAGTCCCCGTAAACGACGACGGAACATACCAGTACAAGTTCAGAGTCCTTGATGTGACAGACGGCAAGACAACGAGAATCTTTGATGGCGACTATACAGTCAAGATCTTCAAGGTTGTAAACCTTGATTCAAACTACCTAGATTTTCTTGCGCAAAGAGCCGGCACATTTGATATTGGCATAGACATCCTAAGGCAGCAACACCTATAGACTCAGGAGATCTTTTTAACAAAATCTGAAATGGTAGACTCGTCAAAGCTTACAGTCTTGTTGTCTACTGCCTTTCTGACCTTCTGCCAATCTGCCCTGCTCATCTTTTTTGTCTGATATAGTCCTGCAGTTGCCAGTATGTTGAGCACTTCAGAGAGACTCCAGCTTTTATCTGTCTTTTCGATCAGTCTTCCTTGGATCTTTCGTACCTTTGTCTCGATCTCTTTTTCCAGTGTGATACTTTTTTTGGATTTTATCGGCTTTGAGCGTTCCATAACGTTGATTCTACGATTTATTATAAAAACATAGACTACCAAAACCGGAAATGGCGATATTCGCACCGTTACTGCGTCTTGATGACAATTCCCTTGCCAAAATTTGGCGCAAACATGACATAGTCGTGCATACGTATCAACTGGTGCATTAAATCGGTATTCAAAATGCTTTCCACATCGTAGCATGACATGATGGAAACATCGTGCTGGTGGTACAACGTGCTTGAAAAATCTTCAAATAGCATCGGGACTTGCGGCATAGAATAATCCTTGTGGTGTACGATGATCCTTGCGTGAGTACCGAGTTTTTGCGCATCTTTTATAAAATTCACCATGATGTCATTGGCCTGATCTAGGTTTAGGACTGCATTGCCAAAGATCTGCAGGAGATCTTTTGCTTTAAGGTATTCAACATTGAGGCCGGCCAAATTTAGATCCTTTTCTATGTTTTGTACGGGCTGGGATGAGACATAAAGACACGGTTGGTTTTCATCAAGCCCCAGTTTTAAAAAAAGACCTTCTAGAAATTTGATATAATCGATATTCTCGTAGAAGACAAGAAGGTTCACCTTTTCGGCTAGGTTTCGTATGAACTCTGCAGGCTCGCCTTCCAATGACATCTAGCATCGAATGTTCATTGACCTGATGGTCTCAGTAAACCCTCTAAGCCTTTCCAAAAAACTCGATGCCTGATGGTGTGATAAAGTATATTGTCTTGTTACTATTCTTTGCGACTCCACAAAACCTACACTTGCTAATTTTTGGCATTTTTGGTTTATCGTGTTGTATGAGACGTTTGCTATTCTTGATACGGCAGATACGTTGATCCCCTGCCTGCCAGAAGATGCTATTGCGTCTAAAATATCTGCAATTATGCCAAGCTCGGAGCGGTACTTTGGTCTTGCATCATCCATGTTGGCCAACTTAGATAATGTCGACTCTGCTCGTACTATTAATAAGATTTGCTAAAATACAGATTAAATCAAAACATAAAAGTGATTACTTGCCTACAAGTTAACAGAAGAACTTCGTACTTTTGGGCTTGCCAAATCCTGTTTTTTACCATCTCTTGCTTTCCAAAAGAAAAATCCTGCAAGAAACGCCATTATTGTACCAATTATGGCAATGTGGATCACAAAGAGTTCTTGAGTGTATATCGGAGTGCCTGAACCAAGGGATGTTCCAGAGCTTGCAATGCTTACCTTTGCGCGAGCAAGCTCGAGCGTTTCGTCTATTGTTCCCGGCAGGGATTTTATCCCTGTATAGCTGATCTTTGATCTGATTTGCTCAACTAAGGAGTTCTGGCTCGACGGCTGAATCAGCTGCGTCATTAGCCATACGGAAACAGCAGATATGCCAACCAATGTCATCTTGGACACACTGGTTGCCGAATCCAGCATCTTTTGCTTTATTTTGTCCATCTCGGTTTGAGGCAGGATCATTATTGCAAATTTTCTGGCAACATAGTATTTCATGTCATGCGACTTTGTGTTCTTTCCAATTTTAGAGACGTTGACTATGCCAAGGCCACGCATTTTGTCTATGTGGTATTTTACAAGCTGTAGCGATATGCCTGTTTTTTGTGCCAGTTGATTTGCAGTAAGGGATTCTGAGAGCAGCATCTTGAGGATCAGCCTTCCTGAATCCGATGTCAGGACTTCGCCAAACGATTTTATCTTATCATCATCAGAAAAATAAATCCTAAGATCTTCTGATTTATTCTTCAGGAATCTGGGTGTCATGGCTAGCTATAACATTTACGTGAATTTCATATCTAAGGTTTTTGATAAAATTGTAATTGTATCAAAGCCTTTATGCAAATTTGCCATATTATATTCAATGACAAAAATAATTCTTGCAACATTGCTTGCGCTGATCCCATGCATGTTGGCGTCGCAAACCGCATTTGCTTACCAAACAGCCGACACACTTGAGAAATACCTCGCAAACGAAAAACTTGCAAGCGAAGCAGTCAAAATAGCCTCGATGAACAAAGGCGCAGGCTCAGGGACTCCGTACTTTGCAGCAGACGGAGTGCTCGGTGCCTCCTCAATAGCAGCAGCAGTATTTGGTGGAATAGCTGCTACGTTCTTCATTAGATCAAGACACGGCAGATACGTAGAACAGGGACGAGGCTAAACACTCTATTTTTACAATTTTAATTGTCAACAAAGATTGAGATTTGTAAAACCGTTTACGTTATGGGTTGGATAAAACATCGAATTTGCCGTTTTCTTTAGCTCTGTAAATGACATCTGGCTTGCGCGTAAATATACCGACTTCGAGCACACCGGGCAATTGCTTTATCTTCTGCGACAACGGCTTTGGTGTCTTGATTGTGCCAAAATCGCAATCATATATGACGTTGCCATTTTCTGTGATGAACGGGTACCCCCTGTCTATCGTCCTCAGCTCCGGTTTTCCTCCAAGTTTTTCAATAAATTTTTTTACGGTGCTCCTTGCAAATGGGTGAACCTCTACTGGCACAGACCTGTTGAAATATTTTACAAACTTGGTCGAGTCTGCCATGATGACCACCTTACTTGCAGACGAGATCAGGATGTTTTCCCGCAGCAACGCGCCTCCACCACCCTTGATGAGGTTTCCCTGCGCATCTATTTGGTCTGCGCCGTCAAAGACTACGTCGATTTTTTCAATTTGACCTGAATCAATAATGTGGATTCCACTTTTTTCAGCCACGAGCTTTATCTGCAATGATGTAGGAACTGCGTGAATCGAGATCTTTTTTTGCTTGATGTGTTGCCCAAGTGAAATTACAAACGCAGTAGCTGCACGACCGCTTCCAAGGCCAAGAACCTGTCCGTCTTTTACAAATTTCAGCGCGTCTTTAGACAATGCCGAAATGGCATCATCAAATGACAACTATTCTACCTCGGCCTGCTCTAGCTTTGATAGTGTTTTCATTATTTCGCGTTTAATGGAATCCAGATCATCTTCGTCATCTTCTGCCTCTACGGGCTCTGGGATGTTCAGCTTTGGTTTCTTCTTTTCAGGCTCTGCCTTTTCTTTGAACTCTAGCTTTGGGGGCTCTGACCTGATCTGTTTTTCAATATCTATTGGTTCTGTGAGTACCGACCTTTGTATCTGAGGCTGGATAGTCTGTTGCACTTCTTCTACTATGTGAACAACTTGTGGCTGTACTGCTGGTATCTGCACCGTCTGCGTCTGAATTTGCGGAGACATCTCTACCGGTGCAGCCATAGGAGGTACTACAGGAATCTCTGTCAATGTTGTAAGCTCTAATCTCTTTGATGGTTTTGCAAACGACTTGATCATCTCCTCAATGCTTTCTGAGCTTACTACCTCGGGCTTTTCTACTACGGCTGGTTTTTGCGGCTCTTTTTCGATCTTTACTTCTTTCTTTGGTTCTTCCTTTTTGACCTCAGGTTTTTCAAGCTGCACATGTGCAACAGAAATCTTTGATGAGATCTCCGTCAGTCTCTTGTCAAGCGCTGACAGCTTTTGATCCATGAGGCTCATCAGGCCGTCCCCAAGTGGCCCAAGGTCTGGGTACTTGGAGGCCTCTTCGAGCTTTTCTATTTTAGCTAAAATCACACCAAGCTGGTGCTGGTACCTTGATAGCAGCTTGTCGCGCTGAATCTTTGTCAGGTCCTGGCTGTTGGAGTACAGCCTTGAAATCGTCTTTGTGAGAATATCCTTTTCTATTTTGAGGGTGTCTATTTGCGCCCTAATCTGAGAGTTTGCACCCAAAAGCGGCATCTTGCCTTTCTTTGGGAATCTGTTCATAGTGGCAGCAGTTGCCGCGCCCGCAATGGAGCTAAGAATTATTGCGACTTCCATTTACGCGTACCATTTGATCCAAGAATACTTGCGAATTCTTGCATCCGGAAAACCACAGCTTGCGCAGCGGTGCTGACGCTTGTGATACGAATTCTTACCACATCTTCTGCATCTGATGTGAGGCTTTTTTCTTGTGAAAAGCCCCATCGAGGGAGTTCCTCTACCCATGTGTCATCACGCAGGAGGAGGGGAGATCATAACTACGTTGTCCCCCCGCACAACAATGGTTCCAATGCTTTTTGCCTCGCCTTCAGAAGGGATCTCTTCTGAGCCGTCGAGTAGCAGGTTCATGTGCTGGTCAAAACCCCTGAGGTTGCCCCTGATGGTCTTGCCGCCTTTGAGCTTGATTAGAACTACTTTGTCGATGCTTTCATCCAGTACTTTTACTGCCATGTCAACTGACATTTAATTCACTTATTGGCTCTCCTAACTAGGCATTATATTAAAATTTCATTGGTGAAAATTAGAGTTTTAACCACTAAGTCAACTTTGACACTGTTTTTGTGATGTTTTTCACAATTTCTGCCAAGATCCGGCGTCCGTCTCTTCTTGTCGCATTCCTTGGGTCCCCCCACACGCCGTTTTTAGTCGCTTTAATAAACTGCACAGACGCAAGCTTGGAGACTCGCAACCTCTGCTGTCTTGTCATGTTTTGTGTGGTGAGGCCTTTTCTTGCAAGCTTCATGTTTGCCTTGTTGGATATTGCAAGCATCAGCGAAGTCTCCACAAAGCCTGCGTGGTCAAACTCCCTGTCCATAAAGTGCCAGTACGAGTACACAAGGAGTTTGATCCTGCCTTTGTGCTTTTTGTCTATTTTTGATTTGAGGGCCATCAGTGCCTTTTGGTTTCCGTGGTGGCCATTCAGTATTATTATGGTTGAAATGCCGTTTTTTGCAAGCGAGACACACACTTCATAGAGGAACTGCCGCAGAATCGCAGCCCTGACACTCAGATTGAAAAACGGCGCATGCTCAAATGACACACCGTATGATACGGTGGGCAAAAGCAAAAGGCCGCATCTTTTTGCCACCTGCCTTGCAATCGCACTTGCTATATCAGAATCGGTAGATACAGGAAGGTGCGGGCCGTGCTGCTCCAAAGAGCCAACCGGGATGAGCGCAGCCTTTTTGCCTTTGAGCCTCCGCAGTGCGGGATCGGAAAAATCCTGCAAGATCACTTTGTGTACACTTTTCTCCAGCTGACCTCAAGCTTGCCTTCCAGGTGCATCTTTACTGCCTTGAGCAGAGTCTCTGCTTCAAGCTCTTGGCCTTTTCTTCTTATCTCCTCAAGTGAGTCCGAAGAATCCACCTTAAAGGAGTCCTGAAATATTATGGGCCCCTGGTCCAGCTCCTCGGTGACATAATGGGCAGTCACACCAACAATCTTTGTTCCCCTCTCAAATGCCTGCGCGTACGCAAACGCACCAGGAAAGGCAGGAAGCAACGACGGATGTATGTTGATTATTCTGTGGGGGTACCTCCACACAAAGTTTGGAGTCATTATCCGCATGTAGCGCGCAAGCACCACCAAGTCGATGTCGTACTTTTTTGTAATCTCAATTAGGCGGTCCTCTGCTTTTTGCTGGTCTTTTTCGTCAACTAGAACAAACGGAATTGCTGCCTTTTTTGCAAGCGGCTCAAGCGTTCTTTCAGTTCCTACTATGACGCTGATCCTGCCTTTGAGCTGTTTTTTTGCATTTGCATCAAGCAGAGCTTGCAGGCAGTGCGGCTCTTTTGTGACAAAGACTGCGATGTTTTTTTGCGAGTTGATCTCATGGTATACACTTACTTCCATTCCGAGCTTTTTTCCAAGGTCCTGAAGTTCCTTGTCAAAGGCCTTGATGTCAAACTCTTTTGAAAACGAGGCCTCAAGGTGCATGCCAAAGAGGCCCTTGATTACATTCTGGTTGACCTTCTCAATGTTGCCCTTTTTTTGAAAGATGAAATTGGTAAATGCTGCAACTATGCCCTCTCTGTCCTTTCCTACAACTGTAATTCCTATTCTGATTTTTTTCACAGTGTTGTGTTGCAAATTCACTTTATTAACCTAGTTTTGGAAAATTGAAGCACAAACGTGCCTGATTTTATAATTAACAAAGACGATTATTTTTTCATGTGGTAGCCAAGCGTGCAATGTATGCAGAATTGATAGTACTGATTTTGGATTAGCCTTGAGCAACCACACTGGCACGGACATTTTTTGTAATTTGACATCCATTTGTCTTTGATCTACTTTTTAATCTGTTTTACCCATAATTTTCCGATTTTTGCATGAGATTCTAAACAGCAGAACACCGTTAGTTTATGACTTGCAAGAGTTGTATCGATGGCTAATTGACTTGT
>JBBIVI010000075.1:0-6796 GCA_037439825.1 Candidatus Nitrosotenuis sp.
ATCTCAGGGTTCTTGATCCCGCTTGCGGATCAGGCAGTTTCCTGGTTAGGGCCTTTGAGATGCTCATGGAAGGCTTTGAAAATTGGGAGGCCTTTTACCGTCAAAAGGTAAATGCCCATCCTGAGGTTTTTGGCAACTTTTTCAGACCTCTGGAGAACAGCACGCCTGTTTCCCCGGATCTAAAGGATTGGCGGCAAAGATTATTGCTCTCCTGCATCCATGGCGTTGACCTTGACGCAAGAGCCTGCGAGGTGGCCAAGATGAACCTCTGGCTTACCCTGATAAAGTCCGAACCGGGAAAATACTGGTGGGAGAGCATCCGGTCCTTGGATCTAGGCTATGTCCTGCCTGATCTCTCGCTCAACATCATCAGGGGCAACTCCCTTGTTTCGCTTGAGCTCGGGGAGACCGAACGCATCCTCTCCGGGGAGTTTTCCGAGGACATGGAGCGGATAAGGAATCTCAGAAGCCTTTACCTGAGCAATTACCGGGTTCAAAGGAGCGCAGTGGACGAGATAAGAGACATAAAAGCTAACATAAGAGGACAATTGATGGAGAGGCTGAGGACGCGATTGGAAGGCTACCTGGCCCAACAGGCTACTGTTGAGACGGATTGGCTCAAGGCAATAGGCAAAGCCCGGGCCCGGGAGATATTGAATGAAGTCCTGAAAGGCTCTGAAATAGAAGACGCTGTGTTCTGGCCCCTGGAATTCCCGTTCAAATTCAAATATGTCGTGGGCAACCCGCCTTACATAGGCGAGGAGGACCACAAGGAGATATTCAGGCCAGTCGCGGCTTGCCCCTTGATGGCGCCATTTTACATGGGCAAGATGGACTACTGGTATTTCTTCGTTCACCTGGGCCTCCGGCTCCTGGAAGAAGGTGGCGAGCTCTCCATGATAACCTCTTCCTACTGGCGTGCCGCGGCCGGAGCGGAGAAGCTAAGGCAGGATATAATGGAGAGGGCGGATATTCTTGACTATGTGGATTTCGTAAAATTCATGGTCTTCAGGGAGAGCGCGCCAGGCGTGAACAACAACATCTTTTGTTTGAGGATCCCCAAAGAAGCTGCCAAGACCCAAGTAACAGAGGTGCAGGAGCACAGGCTATCCGACGAGGACATCCTCAAGGCCCTGGCGGGCAGAAAGGTTGCCGGAATCAAGATGTGGTGCGAGAATATATCTTCTGCAGGTAGCCAGACCTCTGCTTCAGAGATTACTTTTGTGCCACTTCTGATGTGACCTACAAAGATGTGATCTGTTCCTTTTTGCAAGAACTTGAGATCGTCTTTGTTTATCAGCCTCAATTTGTTAAAAAACGAAGGAAGATTTTTTGGCAAAGTTACCTTGTTGCTTGATTTTGATATTGAAGCAAGTGGTTTGATTCTAGCTAGAACATAATTTACAAATTCAGGCTCGTAAAACTGAGCATCCACTGCACCTTGCTCCAGATTTACCCCAGACATCATCTGCTGAACCCTGTCTTGTATTTGAGAGCCATATTCAAGTGCAAAAACCTGCAAGATAAGATAAGAGCCGTTTTCTTCAGACACCAACATGTCGCCAATCTCTAGATTTGTTCCTGCCTTTTGTCGAACCAGGATATCCCCAAAGCTTCCACCCACCACTTGACCTATAACCTGTAGGCTGTCCATTATCCGCTCACCCCGTTTAGAAAGTCGTGCGCTGACAGTGATTCACCATACTTTTTGAGCTTTTTCCATTCGGGTCGGCGTAGCATTTCCGACATGATTATTCCGTGATACATGTTGAGCTCATCTAGCCTCACCTGAGCAAATCTGTCCGCATCAATTGCACCATATGGATAGCCAAGCATTGACACATCCTGTGCATTATCTGCAAGGCTTGCAAGAATGGCGTTTATCTCGTCTTCACTCATTTCGTTGAATTGCTCTCGAAGAATCTCGAATCTGAACACAAACTTTGATTTTGGATGAAACTTTGCAACAAGCATAAAGCCTCTATCATCAGAAGTTATCTCTTCTGCCACTCTGACATACCAGCTTCCAAAAGGAACTTGTTCAGATATCTCTGAGATTCTTGCCAACAATGGGTCACCTGCCTCCGTGATAAGCCTACTTGTTTTTGCAAGACCGCATACAATTACACCTTTTCGCATCGCTGTGTCATACAACCGATTTGCGTACTTGATTTCATTTCTAAAGCTTGTTTGTAGTGAGCCATCAAGAACTATGACGTCGCCTTTTTCCAATTCGTCCTGCACCACCTTTATTGCCAAGTTCCACTCTGCGAATCGTCTTGCAAGAGAATTAAGTCGTGATTCCTGTAATACAGAAGTTCCTTCGGTTGTTGAATACAGGTCGGATTCCAATGGAAGATACGTTTTATCCTCGGCAACGTACGGAAACAACCTTGTCTCATATACGACTTTTTTCTTTGCCTCCTCTGTGTGAATCTTTGATATTACGAAGGAAAAGAATTGAATTCTAGATTTTGTCTTTGGTTTGATTCTTTTTTTGCCTTGAAATAGTGAGAAGTATACCCGGTTTATTGTAATTAGAAAATTTGGGGCTTCCTCAAGTGGGCCGTCCCCTCCATCAACAAATGCGAGTTTTTTTGGATTTGTGATGGCTTTTATCTCACAAAACTCGTTGGGGGTTATGATGTATTGTTTGCCCTTGCTGTTTAGGATCACATCCATGTGTTCTTTTTGAGTTAGTTGGCGTCCAAGCTCATCAATTAATGATTTTACAGGATTTTCTGACATTTACAACCTCCCAGATATGATTAACAGTACCAGCTCCACCAAAGCTGCTTTCTTCTGGTAAATAACTTCTGAGATTAGCTTGTAGCTGACTTTGGTTTATGTCGTTTTGATTACTCAATTTAGTTTCTTGATCGATGCTTTAGAAATCAGTGTGGTTATAGTATCATTACTTTGTCCCTGAATAAAAAATGCATATTTTTCATAAATTTATAGAAAATATATAAAAATATTTAGTTATTCAAGAATTTTTCTTTTTGGTAACAGATAGTCTTAAAAATCTTGAATGCGTAGCAGTAATACGCTACATTATCCTGACACAATCGTCGCAACAACAGTAGAAGAAAAGGTGGCAAAAAAGCTGCACAAGCATCTAAGCTCACTTGGCCTAGAGTGTAAACTGATCCCAGATGGCACGATGGATTTTGAGTATGACTATCCGCGATCGTCACTTGTGGGGCCAACTCCCGGTACTGCTAGTAGAGGAGTCATAAAGGCCAATGATGTTATCGATTATATCGACATTCTAAAACGAAAAACGATCACAAAAAGCGAGTTTGCTCCAGGCGGTTTTTACGGAATGGGAGTAGCAGAAGGAACTACATGGAAGATGAGGCTCTTTCTTTCATTCCCATCAGAGTATAAGCTTGGACCGCTCAACTTTGGGACCTTGACAAAGATTCTCAAAGGCAGGTTTCACTCAAAAGTAGAGGATTATATCTGGAGTGGATATGGCAAGCTAACTACACTTCCGCCAGGTATGATACAAGATGATGTCATCGCGGTATTGGATGCGGACAAAAAATTACGCGAACTCATGATGCATGCCCTCTTAAAGGAGCGAATCATAACGGTTTCCGTATACAATCCAAAAGCCAAAGTTGACTATGAAAAGGCGCAAATAGCAAAGGACGATTCGTATTGGTTCAAGTACAAACCAAAAAAAGAGTCTCATGCAAAGATAGTCATAACATCAGAGTGGAAACCGGAAAAAGACCTCTTCATAGACAATATAGAAGAATTGCATCAAACATAAAAGAAACAGTCGAAAAGCTTCGATACCACCTAACCAGTTAATTTTTTATTGAAAACTAGGCTGCCTCATGCACAATCAGTTTTGAGAGGGTGGTCTCTGCTGGAATTTTTTGATCTACTGCAAATGTGATCGAGGCTAGGTTTCTTACCTCATATTCTATCAGCCTTGTGACTGCTACCACGGTAGAAAAGCTAAAAACACGCACAAATTCGCTTCGCATTGAATTGTAAATTAGCTTATCAAATGCTTTTTCGAACTGACTTATTGCATCAAGTTCGTTTTCTTCTTGAGGCACTAGCTCTTTGTACGAAGTTCCTGCAAGCTCTTTTAATGCAGTTTTTATCGAATCTGCAGAAATCATCCTTGTCAAAAGTTCTTTTGATGCACTAGAGATTTGAGGCACGATTAGATTTTGAATTTGGTTTTCATCAAGGCCCCAAAACTTTCCTCGCAAAATGCACATCATGTTGTAATAGTCGACTTCCATCCCACACAAAGTATGCAGACTAAAATCAGGTGAATTCCTAACTGTATGGCTCAGATTTTCATAGAAAAACTTGTCAAAATAAAAATCCAAAAGTTGGATTTGTTTTTTCTCATTATACAATGAATATGCTTTTTCTACTTCCTCACCGATCCCTATTGCTTTTAGAGTTGTTACTGCTTCTTCGAAATCTTTGGCAATAAGGGCTTTGAGGACTACATCGCGTTCCTTTATGAGCTCTTCTGCATGAAGGCTGAGCGCAGTCTCGATTTCTTCTTGTGTCCTACCAAGTATCTTTCCTTTGAGTATGAGCTTAAGATTCCTCAAAATGAATTTCAGATAATATGCGAACAAAAGGTTTGAGCCACCGACTGCTTGGATCATCATATGATGTAGATCTGCCTGCCTATCCCTTAATGCGAGTTCTATTTTTTGAGCGGTGTACGGTTTTTGCACTTTGGAAACCGCGTCGTTGTAGGCAGTATTTTTGAGCCTGGTCACAAGCTCATCTAGATCTCTAGATTCTGCAAGTGTTTCTAGGTCTTTTCTTGTCAATAGTTTTCCCTTAAGGCTGTATGATTTTACCCCAGCATACACTAGGAGTGATACTGTGACCATGGAAATGACGCGTCAAACTCATTAATGATTTTTATTAAAGTGCAAAAAATATTATAAAAAATATGAATTTTATATCTTCTGATCTATGATTTGCATGTTTAGAATTGAAATTATAAAATTTTTAGCTGATCATATTGCCGCAGACGAATATTCAGTTTTTTTTGACGGGAAAAACCCCTTTTTTGTAAGCAGAGCAGATGTGGTCTGATTTCCATAAACAAAACCCACATGATGACAGTTGTCTAGGCCACAGCTGTCACAACGAAGGGATTTTTGCGATTCATCCATAGTGACAAGGACAGGTTTGTTTATCAGATTGTCCATCAATACGATGTGTTGATCCACCATAGCTTTGAACACTATTGGATGAATGAATTTTTTTTGCGACTCTTTTGAATTAAGATAATCAACGATTATGCTTTCCGCAAATGGATGAAATTTCAGGGCGGGGCTCACTAGTCGTGCTTGTTCATGAAGTGACTCTAGGCGACGTCTGTTTTCTGCATGAAGATATATGACATCAAGTGTTTTTTTAGTTTCCTTGGATTGTTTTTTCTTCATTGTCATTAATAGAATTTAAATATATAAAAATATTTAGAAAAAAATAATTTTATATATTATTATATGTTTTAGGTAACATCTATGAGTATGATGAGGAATTATTTACAGTATTGGTAAGCATTTGAGGTAATGTCACATATGAGCAAGCCAAAAAACCCCATGCAGAAACATGAAAAATGTCCAGATTGCCGTGCGCAGATGGGCTCAGCGTTTGTACGGATAAAAAATGCTGGAAAAAGAAAATGGAGTAACAAGGACATCAAAGTTTGCACGAACCCGCACTGCAGTACAATTCTTACTCATTTTCCACGAAATATCTACGTAAAGAAAACAAAGATCAATGTTGCAAAAAGATTAGGCCTCAATTCCGAAGTGGTACAGCGATGACAGAAAGATCATTGCATAAAAAAACACCAAAAATTAGAAAGCTAATTCCCCAAATACTTGACGAAGAGATTACAAAAATTAGAAAGGAGTCAAACTTTGTGGTTTTGACACCTAGAATTTTCAAAATATACCAAAAATATGGAAAAACAAAATGCGTATCATGCGGTCTTGAATTGAGGATCTTCGATACAGTCTACAATTCATCAACCAGAAAGCCATACCACGTATTATGTGCGCTTGCAAAGAAAGTAATTGTGTTATAGATCGGTTGTTCTATTAATCCAAAACATCCCGAGCGCTTTATTGGTATGCCATTTTACAACACAATGTCGTTATAGTCTTGCCTGCCGTTTTACTAATTCCCTATGGTACAAAAACAAATCCCAAGGATCTCTTGCCTGCACAAAAATCACACAGTCACAGATTCGGATGAAATTCTGTGTTCCAGATGTGGGGTTGTTTTAGATGTATGTAGCGCACAGGAAGGCAGCATAGAAAGTACCCTTAATTTGTTTCAACAAATTCAGATAGGAGGAAAAACAGCTAAAATTGAAGCATCAAGGCGTGTCCATGAACAAAAATTCTATTCGTCTTCATTTTCAAATGCATGTGCCAAGCTTAGATTGCCAATTTATGCGGCGTTAGATGCTTGGACGATGTTTGCAAGGCTTGAAAAAAGATCAGACATAAACGCTAATGAGTCCATTGCGGTGTTTTCATTATTTACTTGCTGCAAAAGATACGCCATTCCAAGGACCGAGTCTGATGTAAAGGAGGCAGTAATGTTTGCATTTTCACTGAAAAGAACACCGACTGTTCTCAAGGCATCATCGTTTGTTCACACGCTACTTATCGCCATGACTGAAAATGAAAAAAACAAGATCATCTCCACTATCAAAATCGATTCATTTGAGTACTATCTGAATATCCACCTAAGTAGAATCCAAAACCCAATAGACAGAGAG
>JBBIVI010000076.1:0-6742 GCA_037439825.1 Candidatus Nitrosotenuis sp.
CACACGTTCCGCTATGCGTTCCCCTTTGAAGTTTCAAAATGTCCCTAATGAATCCGCCTCACTATACTATAGACATGTCAAAACAACAATACCGCTCAGAAATGGGCATCATGGGAGATATCTTAAACGTGACAATGGAAGGAGGAAGACAAGGAACCATCGTCTCTGCAATCTCCAGACGAGCAAACCTTTCGCACTATGCAGTAATCGAAAAGTGCGAAAAACTCTCAAATGCAGGCTTGGTCCAATCCGTGAGAACCGACAAAAACCGACTTTACACAATAACCGAAAAAGGTATAGAATTTGTCCAAGAATTCCGCAAGTTCCAATCCATCCTGGACTCACTAAATTTAAGGTATTAACTATGAACAATCACGCGGCAGTATGTAACCTACAGGAGATTCCAGACGTAGAAGGAATGCTTTTTGTAAGGATTACAGATACCCTCAATAGAATGCTAAAAGCGCCTCTTATAGCAATAGGCATACTCCTAGCGGTGCTGCCAGCTCAACATTCTTTTGCTCAACTACGAACTATAGATTTTACCATATATCCTGATGGCACCACCCATATATCACAGGAGACTTTGGCAAATCCGCATGATCCAGAAGTTACCATACCACTTTTTGGAAACGCGATCGACAACTTTGTAGCTCAGGATGAAAACGGGATCTTGTTATCTTATGATGTTGGAGAAAATGAGGCCACCATCCAAACATTTGGTGCAAGTTTAGTTTCTGTTGATTATGATAGTTATGATCTGGTCTCAAAAAAGGGCAAGATCTGGACTTTTGTGATCGATGCCCCAATCGATTATTCACTCGTCATGCCGGAAGACACGGTAATTGTAGGTATGACCAGCTTCCCAGAATTAGTTGAAACGGTTGACAGCAGACAGAAGCTATTGCTTCCAAAAGGGGAAAACCAAGTAGACTACTTTTTTGGAGTCTCTGGACCTGCTCAATCTGCCTCAAACACCATTGACGAATCAAGATCCATCATTGAACAGTTAAACAACAAGGGAATCAAGACCCCAAGGGCTCAAGCAAAGTTGGATGAGGCAATCTCGCTGTTTGACAACAAAAAATATGATGATGCAGAAAAATCGGCCCTTGAGGCACAAAGACTTGCCATGGAAGAACAACAAACAGCACAAAACTCCACATCGTCATCGGATACTGTCATCAAATCGCTTAGCGGCAATGTAGTAACAATAGCCACCTCGATTGCCGCAATAGGTGGTGCGATAACTACAATCACCTTGATTGCTAAAAGAACTAAGAGCGCCGTCAAAAAAACAATAGAGCCATTCCTTGACAAAGAAGGCAGAGCAGAAGACCTTGATGAAGTCGAGACACCACAAATGAGGGAGGATGACAAGCAACTAGTGGCCTTTTTGGAGCAAAACGGCGGCCAGGCCTTTGAGCGTGATTTGCGTAAGAAATTCCTTCTACCGCGTACTACTATGTGGAGGGCGGTAAAGCGACTTGAAAGGCAAGGTATTATTGAGATAGAAAAAAAGGATTTTCAAAACTTGGTAAAACTCAAGAAAAAACCGGAGGAAGCACAATGAAAACAATACTATCATTTGCATTAATGGCGCTTGTTGCAAGCATGATGATTAGCACACCTATGGTGTTTGCAGACGCAAGACTTGATTCACTTGTAAATCTTGCAATGCAGGCAAGATCGCAAGTTAAGCTACAGCTAGATAGATCTCAGAACGTCTCAGATGATACAAAAGCACTCTACGAGCAAGGAAGTCAGGAAACTGAGCTATTGGCTGCCGCAGCAAAACAAGGAAATGTAGAAGAGGCAAAACAACACTTTTTGACAGCAATGAAGATCTTCAGACAAATCACTCAGACATTCTCAGAGGCACCACAGGAAGTCATATCCATTAAATCCACACCGCCACAGGCTCCCCCTGTACCTCAATTTGACTACGAAAATGCCATTAAGAGAATAGAGAATACAGTCAAGATGCTAAAGACAAGTGCTGCAAGAAATAACCTACCTGTAGATTTCTCAAAAATCGACAGCCTTATACAACTTGCAAAGACGAGCATTGAAAACAGCGATACTCCTACTCTGGAAAAATCCTATGGAGAGCTGAAAAGCGCCATATCGGAAATGCAAAACACAATCAAGGAATTAACCATGCAGCGCTCAAATGACAGAGCCAAGTCATTTGTAAATGGATACATTGCAAAAATAGACGCGATGCTTGCCAAGGCAAAGGAACTAAATCTATCAGATGAGGATATAACAAAACTCAACAAGATAAAAGAAGAACTCGCGTCAACTAGTGATCCAAATCAGATAATAATCAAGATCAAGCGGTACTCAATCACAATCAGCACAGAAGCAACACCTCAAGCTAAACAAGTTCGTGCCGCAGATACTGAAAAATCGCAAACCGAGGAAACTCGCCAGGAACCCCCAAAGACAGAGTCTGAAGACCAACTCAAGCAAGAATCAGTCAAAGACCAAAAGCTTGCAGATGAGCTAGCACAGCTTGAAGCACGTTTAGCAAGAATTCAGCCATACGCTGACGAAAATATCAAGCCGAAATTTGATAGAGCAGAGTCATTGTTGTCAAAGCTCAAAAACCAAGAAATCACCAATAACTCCGACTATAACAGAACTGTAAAGATGGTTGACATGTTGCTTGATCAGATGGAACGCTATGTAAGATCACTACAAGACAATGCAAGCTCCACACAGGATGCCAATGAACAAAATCAAAACATCGGGCCTGAACCAAAGCGCCCCTCAAAAAAGGATCAATAATTCACAAAACTTCATATAGATTTTCCAAAACAGCAAAACTAAATGGCTTCTAAGCAGATTACCGTAGGCGTCGGCATACCAATGATTGTTGTTGGCGCGCTAATGGCTTTTCTGTGGGCTCCAACCAATGCAGAATTCTATGAGACAATAGAGTTTGTTGGGGGCTTGATTGGAATCTTGGGAATTATCTTCTTTTTTGCAGGCCTCATGTATGCAAAAGAGCCAGTCATATCTTAACAGAACCTCTTGACGATTAAATAGTGAAGCAACCAAGATCGTCTACTTGAAAGTCCGATTATTTGAGATATTTACATCACTTGAGGGTGAGGGAGTTTTGTATGGCACAAAAACGCTTTTTGTGCGACTTGCAGGATGCCCGTTTACCTGTTTTTACTGCGACACAAAAGAGGCGTTGCCGCTTGACTCAGGAAAAGAATACGACATAGCTGATGCTTGTAAACTAATAGAAAAAAGTTTGCAGGACAAAACATACAAGGTAAATTTCACAGGCGGTGATCCACTGATTCAAGCAGAAGCGGTGGCAGAGCTTGCAAAATTTGTCCAATCAAAACACATTCCTACGTACCTTGAATCTTCGTGCTTTGACGCAAAAAAATTCAGACAGGTGTTACCTTACATAGATTTCATCAAAATAGAATTCAAGACACCAGACTCGCAGTTTGTTGACGCAAAACATTATTCTACACTTTTAGAAAATGCACTAGAATGCCTCAAGGCTGCAATCGAGACAAAAAAATCCACATACATCAAAATCGTGGTAAGCTCAAAAACAGATTCAAAGTTTTTTGAGGATTTGGTTAAAAAGATCTTTGAATTAGCTGATCCAAAGGATCTCAAGGGTTTTATAATACAACCAACATATGGAATTTCAGAACCAAATTTGGATAAACTTTTGAGCTTTTACGATATCGCATATCGATTTTACAGCGAGGTGCGTGTAGTACCACAACTCCATAAACTCATAGGAGCACCATAATGGACAAAGAACGAGTAAAGAAACTAGTTCGCGAGCTAATCATCGAATTAGGTGAGGATCCAACAAGAGAAGGCCTGCGCGAAACTCCGGACAGAATTGCAGATATGTATGAGGAGATCTTTTCTGGATATGATTCTGATTCGGAACTATCCGTCCAGTTCTCTGAAGATTCCGACGCAGTCATTGTCAAAGACATCAACTTTTACTCCATGTGCGAACACCACATGCTTCCATTTTTTGGCAAAATCAGTATTGCATATCTTCCAAATGGCAGAGTGTTTGGAGTATCAAAGCTTGTCAGATTAGTTGAAAAATACGCCAAGCGCCTCCAAATTCAGGAAAGGCTGACAAAAAACATCGCAGATGAGCTATACTCACAAGGGGTCAAAGGGGTAGTCGTGATATCAGACGCAGAGCATTTCTGCATGAAGATGAGGGGAGTCAGAAACGACGCAACTATGACTTCTGCTGCATACCGCGGTGTCTATGAAAGAAAGGAGAACCGCGAAGACGTAGTTGCACTGATCCGCAATACAAAATCCTCAATTCTCTGAAAAAATTAAATAATCACAAAGGCAGCTAGCTCTTAATGGGAGTCCACAACAATGTCCACATCCCAAGGGAATCTTGGCCGCACTTTACATGGCTTGCAATAGAATTCTTTATCGTCATGGCAATATCAGCTCTCAGCTCAAGGGAGATAGTCAACGTCATTGCAAAGGACACGACTCCTGCAATGCAAAACTGGTTCTTTTTTGGAATAATAGGCGCAATCTACCTTGGTTGGTACATTGGCATCAGGTGGCTAGTCCTCAAAAAGAAGATTCTTGAGACACGCTGGTAGAATCTAGTTTAGATATTTTGTTTTATCTTCGATACCTGCTCTCATAAAGGCAAGCTTGCGGTTGTTGCAGGATTCACATCTTCCACAGTGAAGCCTGGTATTCGAATAGCAACTCCACGTCTTGAAGATCTTGGCTCCAAATTTTCTGTACCCTGACTCAACAAGTGAGCTCTTTGAAATACCAGCAGAATAAGGACTCCATATCTGTATCTTCTTTCTGAGGCCACGTCGTATCCCATCTATTTCGCCTTCATTTAACGCGGTCTGGAGTTTTTTGGAAAACAATGGCCTGCAATCAGGATATTTCTGATCATCTGTGTGTGCCCCGTATGCAACAAGGGATGCTTTCAAAGAAAAAGCCCAGGCAGTTGCTATGCTCAAAAATACGGCATTTCGAATTGGAACTACTATAGAGTAATCAAATTTCCGAGGCAGATCTTTTTTGGTGTCGGTCAAGACATTGGTTTTGCTGTACAACGATTTCATAAAATCAATTGCGACTATTTTGTGCTCTTTGAGTTTTAGTGTCCTGCCAACAAACTTTGCTGATTCTAACTCACGGACTGCTCTTTGGCCATATGAAAAGGTGATCCCATACAGTTCGTACTTTGAGCTAAGGTATGCGCCAAGGCACAGAGAATCCAGTCCTCCGCTAAGAACCACTACGGCTTTTTTCAATTTTTGACCTTCGTCCCACTGGCAGGTTTGCAGATTATGACAGTACTGTCTGTACTTGCTGAAGCAAAGCCGGCCTTCATAGCATTTGCTATTTTGTTAAGGTTAGATCTTTTTGTTGCAAACGCAATAACTGAGGGACCAGCTCCACTGATTGTTACTCCAAGTGCTCCTGCCTTGAGTGCGTTTTTCTTCACAGAAGAAAATCCTGGAATGAGGTGTTGTCTTGCTGGCTCGACAATTACGTCTTTGATTGATCTTCCAATAAGCGTGCTATCTTTTTTTGCAAAACCTGCAACAATCGATGTTGCATTTGAGAGGTTTGTTACCGCGTCAACAAGACTTACCTGTTTTGGTACGACTCCCCTTGATACAGCTGTTTTTTTTGGCGGTACAACTAGCTTTGGGATTGCAACACACAATCTCAGATCTGAAGGAGGCGAAATTCTGATAACGTCAAGAGGTTTTGTTTTCACTATCACAAATCCTCCCAAAACCGACGCCGAGACGTTATCATAATGAATGGTCCCAGCACTTGCCTTTTCTCCAATTGCGGCGCATTCTACGAGCATATTTGCATCAAGATTTAGTTTGTAGAGTTTATCAAAAGCAACGGCCGTTGCAGCCGCCGAAGCTGCACTACTTCCCATACCAAAACCTGCAGGAACTCCTTTTTTGATCTCAATTTGTAGGCCGCCTTTTATCTTGAATCTTTTTTTCATGTACTGTGCAACAAGGCCTGCAGTATTTTTCTGAGGAGCTGTAGGAATCTGCGACGAGGTGACTATGGTGATACCGTCGTTTTTCTTTGTAAGAGTCACTTCGTCAAAGAACGCATCAAGGGCAAGACCAAACACGTCATAACCTGGGCCCAAATTCGCAGTAGACGATGGCGCCCTTGCAGTAACTGACATCAATCCTCTATCTCTTCTCCTAGGTTAAGAATCCTGCTCAACGCAGCTTCAAGATTTGTCAGACCCTCACCAGTGGCGTTGGAAATTGGAAATCCTGCCAGATTTAGGCTGCGCAAAAGATTCGTAGTGAGAACGTAACCTTCGCCGTCTGATTCAGTAGATATTGCAGCCTCTAGCGTCTTGATGTTGGTTGTCCACCTAAGTATCTCGGCTATCTTGTCTGCTATGAGGTCGGTTTTTGTTAAAACATTGATGGTAGGCAATCCCAATCGAAGTCGGATTGAAGTTGCAAGTAACGCCATTGATACAAAATTTATGGCGGTGGTGACAAGCACACCGTCATACAAAAACAATGTTGCCTTTTGTTCTGCGACAAAGTTGTTGACAAAGTATGGTCCGCTATGTCTGTATGCAAAAAGCTCGATTTGTCCAGGAGTATCCACTATTAGATAGTCTGGGTTTACGTTGTCTGCCTCTTGCTGTATCTCATCGATTTTTGATGCAATTAGATCATTTGCC
>JBBIVI010000077.1:0-6686 GCA_037439825.1 Candidatus Nitrosotenuis sp.
AACAAAGATTGATCAGAGTGACTCTGAGATGCATCTCTACCTAAAGGAGTTAAGCGACGTTCCGACGATTTGCGATTATGTAAATTTGAATGCGCGACTCGCAACAATGATCTGCTCTGATGAGCGAGAAAACGGCAACGGTTTTGTGATTCGTTATGTTTTTGAAAAAGGCGACTCTTTTATCTTCATCATCGCCTTTGCAAGAGATGATTCTTTTCCAAGCATTGCCCTCAGAATTCCAGCAGCTGCGCTGTATGAGCGAGAAATCAAAGATATGTTTGGATTAATTCCAGCTGGAAATCCAGATACTAGGCCACTTGTTTTGCACGAGCATTGGCCTGACGGGGTTTTTCCATTGCGAAAAGAGTTTGAGCTTGGAACAAAGGTGCAAAGGCAGCAAAAGGAGTACTCGTTTTTACAAGTGCAGGGCGAGGGAATTTGTGAAATCCCAGTGGGACCAGTACATGCGGGAATAATAGAGCCTGGCCACTTTAGGTTCAGCGTCTTAGGTGAGAACATAATCAATCTGGAAACCCGACTTTATTATACGCACAAAGGAATCGAAAAACTTGCCGAGTCCATGAAACTTGATGATGTCTTGTTGTTATCTGAGCGCATAGCAGGCGACGAAGCGGTAGCAAACTCGACTGCGTTTTGCCACGCAATTGAAAAGATATCCCACATAGAGATCCCAAAGAGGGCAAAAAAGATCAGGACAGTCTTTGGGGAGCTGGAACGAATCTACAATCACGTGGGGACATTGGGTGGAATCTCAACCGATGTGGGTTTTCCTTTTGGCTCTGCAAGGCTGAACATACTAAAGGAAAGGCTGATGCAGCTAAACGAATCGCTCAGCGGAAGTCGCATTCTCTTTGGGGTCAACAAAATAGGAGGAGTGCGTGCCGATATAACAGATGAAAACAAAAGACTGATTTTGCAAACTCTAAGTCAAGTCTCTGGCGATTTTGAAAAGATAATATCTCTTCTAAAGTCAAAATCGTCTTTTATGGACAGGTTGCGTGGAACTGGCACCATACCAAAAAAAGCTGCGTATGATCTTGGAACGGTAGGGGTTGTTGCCAGGTGTACGGGAATGGATGTTGATACAAGATATGATCATCCGTATGCCAGCTACTCATATCATCACAAGACACCACAGCAACTGGTGCAGCATCAAATTGAGATGGAAAAACGAGCAGGCGATGCACTAGCGCGATTTGAAGTCCGCGTAAATGAGATCAGGGACTCTTTTAATATTATCAGAGAATCACTTGATCTTGACGATGGCGCACTGTCTACAGACATACCAGAACATCTAGAGCCATTCAGATCGGCACTTGGGTGGGCAGAGTCCCACAGGGGGCAGACACTTCACTGGGTTATGGTTGGAGAAAACAACTCGATATTTAGATACAAGGTTAGAACTGCGTCATTTTGTAACTGGCCAATCATAGAGCAAGCTGTGCTAAGTGATATCGTACCTGACTTTCCTCTGATCAACAAGAGTTTGGATATCTCATATTCGGGGAATGACCTATGAATGAGAAAAAATCTATTATGGACAACAAAGTTGCCACGATCAAAAACCCAATTGATCTGACTTGTACCTCGTTATCCTATAGAGGAAAAATTGTTTTAGAGTCAAACAAGATCACAAAAACTGACTTTGATGGTCTTGATCAAAGCTGCCCAACAAAGTCATTTGATTTTGATGCACAAAACAGTTCATTATCAATAGACCATGGCAAATGCATAACATGTGGCAACTGTAATGTTGCACTACCGTCTCTTATCAAAATCAAAAATAGTTTTGTACCAGCATCCAAAAACCGAGCAGGACTAATAGAATCATTTGATCCTGTTTCTATTGAAAAATCATATGATGAACTAGGCAAGGAACTAAAGGAAAAAATACATAAATTGTTTGGACGCTCACTTGCAATCCGCGAAGTTGACGCAGGATCCTGCAATGGGTGCGAAGTAGAAATCACCGCACTGAACAATCCAATTTATGACATTGAAAGATTCGGTATTCATTTTGTTGCGTCACCTAGACACGCGGATCTCTTGTTGGTTACGGGACCAGCTTCTCGAAACATGGAACTCGCATTAAAACGAACCTATGACGCGACACCTGATCCAAAATTAGTGGTGGCCGTTGGTGCCTGTGCATGTAGTGGAGGGATATTTGGTGATACTTATGCTACAACTGGAGGAATTGACAAAATTGTACCAGTTGATGTCTACATTGCGGGATGCCCTCCAAGACCACAAGCATTGATTTACGGTTTGCTTCTTGCAATTAATAAAAAACTAGATGATAAATCTCATTCCAGTGAGAAAAATAAACATGAATAATGTTGATGAAGAAATCAAGAAACGGATAGCAAATGCATTAGAAGCGAGAATTTCCATACTGAGGGGAATAGTAAATACAAAAACAACCATAAAGAGAAGCGGAGGCCTTTTTGATTCGTTTGATTATTCATAGGTGGCATTTCTGGTTGGGCACGTGGGTATGCAGAAGGATTAGTTATCGGAAAGCATAACAAGCCAATCACTGAAGCAGAAAATAAAGAAATACGATCATTTGTTAAACCATATGAAGAAGAAATACGAAAAATCTGTTCCGCATTTACATTAGAGTAATTATGTAAGGATCAAAAATTCAATCAACACTACAAGTGTATGAATTATTTTTCAGAATCTAATTTATTCAATATCTTCTTGTACACCTTAATTTTTGATCCTGATTTCAGATTCTTTTCCATATGCCATAATGTGGGCTTGTTAATTCCAAGTCTTTTACGCTCTGTAGGTGTCATGGATAGTATCTTTTCTTATAATATCGCAGCATCATTTCTTTCGATTTCAAATTTTGGTACATCGAATCTGAGCTTTTCGGTTTTGTCTGTAATATAATTAGCAAGTCGCAAAATATTTTCATGCAAAATGTTGGAGAATGAACAATTTTTTCCCTTGTATGGTACTTTGGAATTAAAGTTAAGGCGTATCTTTTCGATTAATAATTTGGCAGTTCTTTCTCGTAGCCTGATATCGTAATTTTCAGTCAAAATAAAGTCAGATTTTTTGAGTCTGGGCGTATCTTCCAGTATTTGTATTATGGAATAGTCTACAATCCATCGAAATAATTCCTGCAAAAATGCTCTAACCCATGACAGAATCCCATCATAAAATCTTTGGTGGATTGAAAGATGCACAATTAGATTCTGGCTGTAGTTGTACATTTTTTATTCATTACAAACTATCAAACTTGATCAGATAAGGATTTTAAGCAGTATCTACAATCATTACATGAAAATCTATTGAACAAACAAGAATTCAGAAGGTATTCGTTACTTGTGAGTAACAGATACCATTCGGTCCATGAATTTTTATTCCATGGCAAAATCGATTTTTCCATAATAAATATGAGTAAATTTTTCAATGAATGTTTAGAAGCTAGCTAAATCATGAAACATTTTGCAATTTTTAGAGGAAATTAAAAGAAACGTGTTTTTATACTAATTTTGTAAATAGCAAACTATGCAGACAAGGCATGACTTTAACAAGCCCAATTGTCCAGGCATGGATCTTGAAAAGCTAGGTACTCACTCAGATGGGACCATTTTTTATGTATGCCGTAATTGCAGATATGCAGGAAAATCTGACTCATTTACAAAGCCTTTTCATGTTTCTCAAATATCACAACAGCTTCAATGATAACATCTTGTGCCTTTTCAAGAATCGAGATTATCTTGTCTAGGTCTTGGACCTTTTTGGGATCAGCAGTAAGTTTTTGAGTTCTTGCCTGAGTTATGGCTTCTTCCAAATCATCCATAGCTTCAAGGGTTTTATCAAATGCTTTTGTCACATAAGTGGTAACTATCAGATACTTTTTAATCTGATGATACAGAAATCTGGCATCCAAAATGCAAAATAAAAAAATAGTAGGAGTTTAGCACCACTCCAATGATCTCCTGCCATTGTTTAGAGATTCTAACTCAACGTTCCATTCTAATCCCCTTCGGTTCATTTCATTTGTGTATGTGGATATCATAACAAATTAATGTTAAATCTTGGATAAATTGCAGATCGCTGCAAAGTAAACGTCCTACCTAATAACAAAAATCTCTAATATTCATCAATGGACAAGTGCATTACTATCGGCGTGATCTCACTCGTACTCGCTGGAGCAGCAGTTGGCATACTATTTCTGTATGAACAACAGCAAGATTCTTTTGCCGATAAACCTCTGTCCAATATTCCCCAATTACTAGAGAATACACTCTGGTAGCACAGGACACTACAGTAGAAATTGCACCCGGAGTTCGCGTTGTGGCATGGACTTATAACGGAACGATACCAGGACCAACAATCAGGGCAACAGAGGGAGATAGGGTGATACTTCACTTTATCAACGAAAGCCATCTTCCTCACACAATACATCTACACGGGGATCACAACGAAAAAAATGACGGCTCCTTCCAAGAAGTTCTACCAGGAGAATCATACACTTATGACTTTATTGCAGACCCTGCTGGTGCACTAATATATCACTGCCATGTGATGCCAGTAACGCAACATTCCGCAATGGTCTTTATGGGGCATTCATTGTAGATCCACAAGAAAAACTAAAACCTGCGAGAGAATATGTTGTAGTCAAAGGCGAATATGATCTTGATGATCAAGAGACATGGCAGCCAGACTATGTCTTTTTCAACGGGTATGCAGATCAGTATTGGAACAACCCATTTGAGGCAAAGACAGGTGAGCTTGTAAGGATCTATTACATAGACATGGGCGCATTACCTGCATTTGGATATCATATTCATGGAACCATATTTGATGTCATCCCGTCTGGAATATGGGAAAATGCCCCACTAAAGGTGCAGACATGGGAGGTCTCGCCAGGAAACGCAGCAATATTTGAGGCAAGCTGGAAAGAGGCTGGAAGGTATCCATTCCACATACACGGAGTTCCAGAAGAAAAAGGAACGATGGCATACTTTGAGGTATCTGATGCGCCAGCAAATGCAGTAGATGGGAAGGACATATCTAAAACAAAATCAATCTACATGTGGAACTGGCAAAAAGACTTGCTTACAAAGCTACAAGCACGAGACGCAAAAGCAACCGTGACTCAATCTACGTCAACATCCAGCGAGGCAGAATCACACGTAGCACACATGTTGGGCATCTCAACTGAAAAAAGCTCAATAATTGAGACTACAACATGTGAAATAGAAAAAGGTGCAGCAATGCAATCTACAAACAAGTCGTTCTATCCTCAACACATTCAAGCAAAGGCAGGCGATACCGTACAATGGACAAACAACGATACTTCGATTCACACTGTAACGGGTGAGATATTTGATTCTGGCATGTTGATGGCAGGTGATCAGTTCGAGTACACATTCGAAAGTCCCGGCGTATATGATTACTACTGTGTACTTCATCCTTGGATGAAAGGCTCCTGCTTTTCTGACTCTTTTCTAAGCTTCTCTAATACTTGGTTATCAACTCTAAACGATATCGTGTCGGATTTTTTCATTCGTCATATTTACGATACCTACATTAAGAATCTTTTTACCTTTTTCATACATGCTTGGCAAAATATTCACATGTGCGGATTATCCCTAGAATTAATTTAAAAAATAAAAAAATGAATTGCCAAAATTAAGAACCTAAAAGATCTAGTTAATCTTAATATCTTCTTTGAAATCTTGGTTTTTGGTGTTTTGGAAAACACTCTTTACAGTAGACTGGTCTGTCTTCTTTTGGTTGGAATGGCACCTCTGCCTGCTTGCCACAATCTGAGCAAGTACATGGGTACATTCGTCTGTCGTATGACATACAGGCCTGTATTCCAGTCCAAATAAGAATGATTGGGTCTACTTGTGCTCACGTATTTGTAGCATTTTCCATAATTTCGTTCAATTTATGATCCGGCAATGTGACAATAAACACAGCTCCGCCTTCTTTGCCATTATCTACACTGATTGTTCCTCCATGCTGTTCTATGATCGTCTTGCAGCTCACAAGCCCAAGTCCTGTACCTGTCTGTTTTGTTGTAAATAACGGTTCAAAGATTAGTGAAAAATTCTCTTTTGGTATGCCTGGACCATTATCGCTTATCATAATTACGATCTCATCGTCTGTACGGACCGATTCGATTTTTATCTTACCTACATTGTTCATTGCCTGCATCGAGTTAGTTATGAGATTGACAAAAACAATTTCCATATTGGTGACATCTACGGCCACTTCGATGTCTTCTTGAGGTAATTGTATCTCGACTGTTTGTGGAATCTTGAGTCTTCCTACGACTGTATTTAAAATTGCATTAAGTGATGCGTTTCTTAATGAAATCTTTCTTGGCTTTACAAAATTAAGTACGTCGTCGATTTGATAAGCGATCCTGTCTACTGCACGCTGGATCTTCATGTATGTCTCAAGTGTCATCGGATCCACCATGTCTTTTTTTACAATCAACATTTCAATGGAATTTTTGATGATGGAAAGTGGATTGCGAATATCGTGTGCAAGCCGTGCTGCAAGCTCTCCAATGACGAACAATTTTTCTTTTTTTGCATTATCTTCAAGCACCGCCATTTTTCGTTCGAGGTCAACTATTTCTTGAACCGATGGAATCATGACATCTGCAAGAACGTCGGTACCATCGT
>JBBIVI010000078.1:0-6562 GCA_037439825.1 Candidatus Nitrosotenuis sp.
AGATTGTCTGTTATGCCTGTGCCAAACCAAATCTGGAACGAAATTCTCAAGATATCTCAAACATAGATTCGCCAATAGGTTTATTGATATAGCCCGACGTGTATACGTTAATCATGGCGACAGCATACGTTTTAATAAATTGCGAACTTGGTTCAGAAGAAGCCATCATAAAACAACTAAAGTCGTTGGATGGTGTAAAAGAAGTTCACGGCACATTTGGTGCATATGACATCTTGGCCAAAATAGAATCTCCAACGGTTGAGGCACTACGCGAGACCATTACATGGAAGATTCGTAAGATAGAAAAAATTAGATCTACATTAACCCTGATGGGTATTGAGGGTCAATCTTAACTACTCTCTTTTTATTATGTTATGCTCTTACACTTTGTTTTCGTCATCCCTGCCCAAGATCTAGGCAAACGGACAGGCGAGTTTGAGTATGTCAAAAAAATGGCCCAGTTCTACAAAAAATGGATCAATGACACATTTTCAATTCAGGTGGATGTACAATGTGACGAAATGATAACACAAAAGTCAAGTATACTACAAAGACTTGATGTATCTACGTTGCTTGGAGATCACCGAAATAGGGGCCAAGACAAATTTCATTTCTACCTGTGTCATTTTCGCCCTCTGTGGACTGACTGCACATGTGAAGGATATTACGCAGAAAATTTCGGAATGGTATTTTGGCAAAAACCAGAAAACCAAGACGATATTTTGTTTTTGGCAGAAAAAAACTGTACCGTTGTATCACATGAGCTTGCACACGAATTCTTAAGACAAAAGAAATTCAAAAAGCAAGTAGAAACAATTCATGATGTTTGGTCAAAACATCTTTTTAATTCTCTGCCGTTCGAACAATATGGTGAAAATTTTGAGCCATCTGCAAAGAATCCTTATTTTATGACAATTGACACGTCAAGTTTTCGGTCATAACACAATTACCATTTGTTTTAATTCATAGGGCATGATACAGTATCATGTTAATCTGCAAAGGATACTGCAAGACAAAATACCGCCATCTCTTAGGTGAGGTCTCACTCAAATACAACGGCCAGAAAAGATGTGGAGTTTGTGATATCTACATGAGGTGGGATGGGGCCAAGTGCCCATGTTGTAGATCCGTATTACACGTAAGACCACGACACTCAAGAGCAAAGAACCGGTACTATGAGAACGAAGGAGTACAGTGGATTTAACTGCATTTGGTGACTGAATAAATTCTGTTTTCAAAATTTGCTGTTTTAATTTCAAGTCTGTTTTCAGCGTCAGACTTGCGAGACTTGCTCAGCTTTTCAAGCTCGACAAGGGACTCACCCTTGAAACCGACAGATGTGCCAAAGATGGCGTCAGTCAGCATCGTACCATGGTCGCCCTTTTTGACATCGTCGACAATGTTGTAGAACTTGATTGCTTCTCTTTTTTGCACTGGAGTGCCAGTAGATTTGTTGAATGCTACTGCAATGTACATTCCGTTGTTTTTAACAGCAACTGGGACTTTGTGGTTTTTACCAGATGCACCAGGAATTGTCTCGTTAATCAAGATATCACATTTGTGGTACATGCTTGCAACATAAGCATAAAATCGATAGTCAGCGAACTTGCCTGCCGGGTCGCTTTCACAATCAATGAAGATCCTGTGCAGCATGGTCAAGGCCTCATCATTCATGCTTTGCAGTCTGTCATCGAGTCGACCTCTTTCTAAAAGATTAGAGTTACATTCTTTTGCTATCTTTTTTAAAATAAAATCTGGAAGATTGTAATTTTTGAGTGCGGCAATGAACGCGCCTGCTTGAGACATGCCAAAAGTTGGAAATCCCTTATTGACCATGCAGGACACCCCAATTCAGATTAAAATGAAACATGACTCGTACCATATACCATAGAGTTGTTTTTGGCTTATAACTGTTAGCAAAACACAGAACGGACAAACAAAATTTACAAATTATGATCTCTAACGATTTATAACCAATAGACTGTACATGATCACTTGCTGGATACATGGAAATAGAGACAACTCCAAAACTAGTTTTAGAAGTTTACAAAAAATTAGAGCATAATATTTCCAAATTTAGAAATCTGGTCAAAAGGCCACTCACATTAAGCGAAAAGATTCTTGTAGGACATCTTGCAGAAATGAACAACAAGGAACCAGAACGTGGAAAAAGCTACGTCTTTTTGAAACCAGATCGCGTCGCACTCCAAGATGTAACAGGCCAGACAGTAATGCTTGAGTTTATGCAGGCGGGACTAAAACAAGTAACTCTGCCTACAACGGTTCATTGTGATCACTTGATTCAGGCCAGAGTTGGCGCCGAATCCGACACAAAGGCAGCACTGTATGAAAACAATGAGGTCTACAAATTCCTTGAATCAGCGGCGCGCAAATACGGCGCAGGTTTTTGGAAGCCAGGAGCAGGCATCATACACCAAGTGGTACTTGAAAATTATGCATTCCCTGGCGGTCTGATGATTGGAACCGACTCTCATACGCCAAACGCCGGTGGTCTTGGCATGATTGCAGTGGGTGTTGGTGGCCTTGATGCCGCCGAAGTTATGGCCGGAATGCCATGGGAACTTTTGTATCCAAAAAGAATTGGAGTCTATCTCAAAGGATCGCTTGGTGGATGGACTGCTCCAAAGGACATCATTTTGTATGTTGCAGGACAGCTCACAGTTTCTGGTGGAACAAATGCCATTATAGAGTACTTTGGTCCTGGCGCAAAGACGATCAGCTGCACAGGCAAAGCTACGATAACAAACATGGGTGCAGAAATCGGTGCAACATGCTCTATATTTCCATACGATGAAAAAATGGAGACCTATCTGAGGGCAACAGGACGTGCAGAGATTGCAGATCTGGCAAACAAGTACGCAGAACTGCTTACCGAAGACCCAGAAATAGAGCATAATCCATCCAAATATTTTGATAGGATAATCGAAATCGATCTCTCAAAACTGGAGCCCTATGTGGTGGGGCCGCATACACCAGACTTGGCAAGGCCGATATCGAAGCTTGCAGAAGATGTAAAGAAGAATAACTACATCGATGATATCTCGGTAGCACTTATTGGAAGCTGTACCAACTCGTCATACGAAGATATGTCAAGAGCAGCTAGTGTTGCAATACAGGCAAAACAAAAAGGAGTAAAGGCCAAGATCCCACTCCTAGTAACACCTGGCTCTGAGCAAATTCGTGCAACCATTGAGCGTGATGGCCAAATGGAAGTACTCAAGGAAATTGGCGCAATGGTTCTTGCAAATGCATGTGGGCCATGCATAGGACAGTGGAGCAGACCTGAGCTGAAAAAAGACGAGCCAAACACAATTGTAACTTCGTTTAATCGAAACTTTCCTGGAAGAAACGACGGAAAAAGAAACACCATGAACTTTATTGGAAGTCCAGAGCTTGTAATTGCATTATCTTTGGGAGGAAATCTTTCATTCAACCCGCTTGCAGATGAACTCGTCGCAAAAGATGGAACAAAGTTCAAGCTGCAACCACCACCAACTGCACCTGAAGTGCCACAAAAAGGATTCCAACCAACAAAGGACATCTACGTAGCACCTGCTACAGATCCTGATTCAGTCGAGGTAATAATTGACAAAAATAGCACAAGACTCCAAAAGCTAGAACCATTTGATGCATGGAATGGACACGATTGTATTGATTTACCAATCATGGTAAAGGCAAAAGGCAAATGCACAACGGATCACATCTCACCTGCAGGACCGTGGCTGATGTACCGTGGACACTTGGACAAACTTAGTGACAACCTCTTGCTCGGAGCAGTCAACGCCTTTACAGACGAAGTCGGAAAGGGCAAAAACATGTTAAACAACCAGACAGAATCATTCCCACACATAGCACGCCAATACAAAGCAAAAGGCATGAGGTGGGTAATAATTGGCGACAACAACTACGGCGAGGGAAGTAGCAGGGAACATGCAGCACTTACACCGCGATTTCTTGGATGTGCAGCAGTTATCGCAAAAAGCTTTGCAAGAATACATGAAACCAATCTCAAAAAACAAGGTATTTTGGCACTGACTTTTTCAAACCCAAAAGACTATGATAAAATCAGGGAATCCGACAGGTTGTCGCTTGTGGAACTAAGTAAGATGGCACCTGCGCAACCAATCAAATGTATAATTTCACATGAAGATGGCTCAAAAGAAGAGATTTTGCTTTCACATTCATACAACTCGGCCCAAATCGAGTGGTTCAGGCAAGGATCAGCACTAAACGTTCTACGCTCAAAGAAAAATTAACGTGGGGCCGACCGGAGTTGAACCGGCGATCTACAGGTCACTGCAGCTCCAAACTCACATCATCTTGTGAAATCAGTTTGGGTTGTTTTACTTCTGGAGCCTCTAGCGATGACTTGACATCATAGTCGCCCTACCAGGCTAGGCTACGACCCCACAAGCAGAACAATTAGGAAGTTGCATTTATTTTAAATGGTAAGGCATTCTCTTTTTGCGGAAATTAGATTTATTATCAAATCGGCGACATCAATATTATGGCAAAGCCTCTGATTTTAATTGCCGCGTCGGTTCCAATAATTTTTGCAATCATGATTGCCATTCCAATGATTGTGAATCCACAGATTCCATTTAGTGCAATAAACGCAGATGACAGGATCTCAATCGAATTCACAAAACATCACCTACAAAAAATCTCACTTGGAGTTACTGACAGAATTACGCCACAAAAATCAGAAATCCTTACAATCTCAAATGAAGGCAATCTAAGATATCTTGTGACTACAGATGGTGTCCCACAACCCGAAAAAACCGCTTTACTTGAGCGCTATGATGTAAAAAAATTCATCGCCATAGTTAAAGAAACTGGATTTATGAAAATACCATCTGATTCCATTACGGCAAATGATGATGTATCGGAATACAACATTAAAAGTGACTCTAAATGGCGACACAAAACAAATTCAATGGGTTGAACAAAATGCGACATCGGCGTTAATCCCACCTATCTTGTCGCAAATTCAATCATCACTTGAAAATGTAACAAAAAAGGCATTTCCAAGTTGAGTAACATCAATTATTCTCCGATCAGCAAGCCGTTCGTAATATCTGCAGTTATTTTGTCATTTGTAGGTGTGAGTATCGGCTCACTTTGGATGTTTACACTGTTTGGATTATCAATTCCACAGCTGTCGGGTCTTTTTCAGATCCACAAAACCATACAACTTGATGGTTTTTTGACACTTTTGATAATGGGGGTATCATACATGATAATTCCAAGATTCAGAAACGTCAACAATCCGTCAATACGACTTACATTTCTATCATTTGGATTAATCGTCTCATCTATTTTCCTGGAGCTGAGTGCAAAATTAGGCGGACTGGATATCTTAGAATATGCTACCATGTCTAGAATTGCAGGCATTTTGATTTTTACAGGACTCAGTTACTACACAATGAAGCAAAGTCCAAAATTACTCCGAGAAACAGATTACTTCTTTGCCATTTCAATTTCGATGTTGGCAATAATCCACATTCTTCCACTTGTTACAACTGCCAAGATGGACAGCCTGAATGCGATACAGATCTGGTTTTTGTTCCCAATCTTGGCTATATTTGGTGTAGAATACAAAACACTTCCGTCTTTTTTTGGATTTATGAGGCCTAGGAGAAATTTTACGATTTTGTGTGTCGCAGCAATCATTCTAAGCTGTATGCTTGGCTTATCATCATTATACTATAACAGTAAATCAATGGATATCGTGTTTAATGCCGCCTTCATCATATCTGTGATATTTTTCGTCCTGTCGCTATTTGTCTATGGTGGTTTCGATAACAAAGAATTGGTAAAGATGATGCCGCCAGAAAAAAAAGCACGATACGACGCAATTCGACTTCATACTAGAATTGGATTTGTGTTTCTAACTGTGGGATTTTTGTGTGGTGTGGCTTTTTACATTGATGGTGGCTTCTTGTATTATGATCTGGCAATACATTATGTCGCCATTGGATTTATCGGAATTACAATAATGCTGTTTTTCCCTCTGATGCTTCCCCCAATAATTGGTAAACCAGTTAATTTCTTAAAACTCAATAAAATACCTCTGATTTTAACTCTAACCGCTTTAGCACTGAGGACTGTAGGTGATATCATAATTCAGACATCGACAATGGAATTGTTAACACCTATTTTTGGGACGTCGGGACTAGTTGTTCTTGCGGCAATGTTCTTTTTTGTTAAAATGATTCATGAATCAACCAACGTATCGATCAACATACAAAAGCGATAGAAAATCAAGTTCGCGTATTATAAATATGCAAATCGTCGACTAGGATCGTTGATTCCGCTTTCTGGTGACATCAATAACGCAAAAGGAATAGTGCGAGAAAAGGTAGGTTCTTTTTCCATCAGTAGGGGTACCTCTACACTAAAACGCGGATTTGCACATATGCTCAAAAACGGCGTGGTCATGGATGTTACAACAGTAGAGCAGGCCCAAATAGCAGAAGAAGCCGGTGCAGTATCTGTCATGGTTTTAGACAAGCTGCCATCCGATGTACGAAAGGCTGGC
>JBBIVI010000079.1:0-6449 GCA_037439825.1 Candidatus Nitrosotenuis sp.
TCGAGTTTTCGTACTCTGCTGCCTTGCAGATCTTTGGCAAGAGTACCTTGATTTGTTTTGCAGCCCTATCAATTGAGGAGTTTGTGTCCGCAAATCCATAAGGCATTGATTTTGTGTCTTTTTCTGTGACGTTGAGTGACGGAATGGAAACGTCCACTACTCTTCTCACTTTGGTGTCTACTTCCATGACTGCAGGCGCGGATTGGGCAACAGAGTCAACGGTTGCAGTACCAAGTGACAAGTATGCGTCGTTTACTGACTTGTAGACGTCCTGTAGTGGCTCCCAGATTCCTCCGCGGGCCTTGTTTGCCTCCGTAATCATCTCTTCTATGTTTTTTAGTAGAACCTTTCTCTTGTCGTCAAGAATTTTTTGGACCATTGTGGCGACTTGGCTTGAGCGCTTGTATTTGAGCAGCTCGATCTTGGTTGCCGCAACATTTTGTCCAAAAGACATTTAGCTATCTTTCCTTATAGTATTGCTCGATAAATTTGTCTTTGACTTTGGTAATTTCGTTTTTGGGTAAAAGCGATACGACCTTCCACTGAAGCTCAAGTGTCTCCTCGATTGTACGGTTTTCGTCTACGCCTTGTGTGAGGAATTCCTTTTCAAAGGCATCGCCGACCTCAAGATATTTGAGATCGACTCCTGTGAGGCCTGCCTTGCCTACGATTCCTGCAAGTGCACGTACCTCCTGGGCTCTAGAATAAGCATCATAGTTTTGATTGGAGATCTCTTGATGATCAGCTCTTGTTCTTCCCTCGCCGATTCCGTCCTTCATGATTCTGGAAAGACTCATCAGGATGTTTACCGGAGGATACACTCCCTGTCTGAACAGGTCACGTCCTAGGACTATCTGTCCTTCTGTGATGTAGCCTGTAAGATCTGGGATTGGGTGAGTAATATCATCTGACGGCATTGTCAAAATTGGCATCTGTGTGACACTGCCTTTTTTGTCTCGCAGTCTTCCCGCTCTTTCGTAAATTGTGGATAGGTCTGTGTAGAGGTATCCTGGGTATCCCTTTCTTCCAGGCACTTCTTCTCTTGCCGCGCTGATCTCTCTGAGTGCTTCTGCATAGTTTGTCATGTCGGTCAGAATTACAAGGACGTGCATGCCAAGATCATAAGCAAGATATTCTGCAACTGTGAGTGCTACTCTTGGCGTGATGATTCTTTCGATTGCGGGATCATCTGCCAGATTCAAAAACAAAACGCTTCGCTTCAATGCGCCTGACTCTTCAAGGCTTCGTCTAAAGTACTCTGCCTCTGAATACTGCACGCCGATTGCTGCAAATACCACTGCAAATTCGTCCGTTGTTCCGACTACTGCTGCCTGTCTTGCAATTTGGGCTGCTAGGATGTTGTGTGACATGCCAGAGCCTGAAAAGATTGGAAGCTTCTGGCCCCTGACGAGTGTGAGCATTCCGTCGATGACTGAAACACCTGTTTGGATAAAGTCTCTTGGATATTCTCTTTGCTCTGGGTTCATTGGTGCACCGTTGATGTCTAGGAATTTTTCTGCAATTGGATCCGGTAGTCCGTCTATCGGCCTTCCAAGGCCGTCAAAGACTCTACCTAGCACCTGCTCGGAGACTGGCATCTCCATGACCTTACCTACAAATTTTGCACTTGTGCCTGACACTGAAAGGCCGGTTGTTCCCTCAAAGACCTGCACTATAGCTTTGTTGCCGCCAACTTCGAGTACCTTGCCGAGTCTTTTTTGGCCGTCAGTTGTTTGGATCTCGACTAGCTCATCAAATGCAACGCTTTCTACACCGTCAACTATGACAAGCGGGCCTTTGATCTCTGCGATCTTGCTGTATTGAACTCCGCCTTGTGCGCTCAAGCTGTAACCTTCACTCCGCTTATCTTTTTGAATTCAGAGTCTATTGTTTTTGCGATCTCATCAAGCTTTGCAATCTGGTTTTCTGGAACCTCCATTCTTGCCTTAAGCAATGTGGCAATTACCGGCATTGCTCTAATGTCTGCAAGTGACGCACCGTCTTTTAGTGCGGCTTGACCTCTCTTGTAAAAATCAACAAGTAGTGTGAGAAGCTTGAATTGTTTCTGTGGACTACAGTAGGTGTCCACCTCATCAAAGGAGTTTTGCTGCAGGATTCCTATTTTGACCATTCTTGCTACCTCGAGGATCAGTTTTTCTTCGTCTGGTAGTGCTTCTGGTCCTAGGAGTCTTACGATTTCTTTGAGCGTATCCTCTCTTTGCAGGATTCCATATGCTTCACGTCTTAGCTCAAACCATTCCTTTGAGACGTTATCTCCCCACCACTTTGCGATATCTGACAGATATCCAGAGTAGCTGTTCATCCAGTTAATTGATGGATAGTGTCTGGAGTATGCCAGCTTGGCATCAAGTGCCCAGAATGTTTTGATGAATCTCATGGTGTGGGTTGTTACCGGTTCTGTAAAGTCACCGCCTGATGGAGATACTGCACCAATCAGAGTTACAGAGCCGTCCCTGTCTGGACTGCCTTGAGCTCTGACGCGTCCTGCTCTTTCATAAAATTCTGCTAATCTTGATGCAAGGTATGACGGATATCCTTCCTCTGCTGGCATTTCTTCCAGTCTTCCACTCATCTCTCTGAGAGCTTCGGCCCATCTGCTTGTCGAATCTGCGACAAGGACCACGTCCTTGCCCATGTCTCTGTAATATTCTGCAATTGTTACACCAGTGTAGATGCTTGCCTCTCTTGCAGCTACTGGCATGTTGCTTGTGTTTGCAACAAGGACTGTTCTGTCCATTAGTGGCTTGTTGGTTCTTGGGTCTTTGAGGTGCGGGAACTCTACGAGCACTTCGGTCATCTCGTTGCCTCGCTCACCACATCCGATATACACTACAACTTGAGAGTCGGCCCATTTTGCAATTTGGTGCAAAGTGACCGTCTTGCCTGTGCCAAATGCACCAGGAATTGAGCCTGTTCCACCCTTTGCAATTGGAAAGAATGTATCAATTACTCGCTGTCCTGTGAGTAGCGGTATGGTTGGGTCGTATCTGCTCTTGTATGGTCTTGGTTTTCGTACAGGCCAATAGTGATACATCTTGATTGGTGTCTTGCTTTCAGAAGTAGTAGCAAGCTCAGTCTCAAGGTCGTATTCACCTTCGCTGACTATCTTTGTTATCTTTCCTCCTGGATGATCTGGAGGAACCATAATACCATGATCAATAAGGTCTGTTTCTTGTACGGTTCCGATAATGCTTCCCGGTTCTACCGTATCACCCACTTTGACTTTGGGTGTGAATTTGTATTTCTTTGTCATGTCTACTGGCGTGGTGGTAATTCCACGTCCAATGAAAGAGCCTGATTTTTCTGCAAGATCCTTTAGAGGTCTTTGAATTCCGTCGTAGATTTGGCCTATGATACCAGGACCCAACAAGACACTGAGCGGGTTGCCAGTGCCGACGACTGGTTCTCCTGGTTTGAGGCCGCTTGTTGATTCATAAACTTGGATAAATGCTACGTCGCCTGTGAGACGAATTACTTCGCCGATAAGCTTTGCGTCTCCGACTGAGACGGTCTCATACATTTTTGCGTCAGACATGCCGTCTGCTTTAACTGCTGGACCGCTGACCCAAACAATTCTACCTTTAGCTACCATACCCTTTACCTTCCGAATTTTGATGCAATATCTTTCCTTATTAAAGGCTTCAGGCGTTCAAGTCTTGCATCGATCGTGTTGTCAAAAGTCATGGTTCCATCCTTTGATTTTACCTTGATGCCACCAAGACAGTCGATTAACTCCGATGATAGCGTGGCACCTTTGAACTTTGAGAGAAGTGATTCGACAACAGGTTTGTCTTTTGAGTTTGTTTGAATGACAATATCAGAAGTTCCTATCGCATCGATTGATTCTTGCAGCAATGACGAAATTAGTTCAGTGTAATTTTTGTCCCTCTTGGCGTCCTCGATTTTCTTGATCGCTTTTGCAAATACCTTCTCGATTGATTCTTCTATTAGGAGGAGTTGTTTGTTTCTTGATTCCAGATCAGCGTTGCCAACTATTTGTTTTTCAAGCTTTTCTGCCTCTTTTTTGCCTTCAGAGACGATTTTGTCGTATTCCTGCTCAAGTGAGCCGTACGAGTTTGCAAGTGTTGTTTGTGAGGATTTTAGGGCTTCTTTGAGGCTGGACAGGATCTGTTCCTCTGTGCTTTGAAGAATTTTTTCTACAGTGCGTTCTAATGCCGAGTCAACGCCCATTAGTCTGGCTCCAAGTGGTAACGGATTTTAATGTTTGGGGCATTCTCGGATCCCCGGCTGTTGTTTAAGATCATGTTTGGAAAGATTTTAAAATCCTCCAAAAATCCGTTAAGGTGACTTGGTCGTAGCTGATCTAAAGCTTGGTAGCATAATTTTACCTAGATCAGAATCACCACAAGCAGTATCACGTCTTGCTGAATTTGAGTGGTTTCACAAAATAGAGACCGAAAACGACATAGTGACCCCAGAAATAGACGACCTTTTACTGCGGGCACAGAAATCATACCAATCAATAGATGATGTCGTAAAGGGATTACAGATTCCACCACAAGTAGGAATTATGGAGGTTCTCTTCAAGGGAACCGTCATAAAAAAGAAACAGTACGAGCTTGATGAAATCGAGACGATGCTCGTAGACTTGGAAAAAAAGACACCGTCAGTCATAGACAAGCCTGCCAAGTTGCTTGAGGAAGCAGCCGCGACACAAAGGTCCATTGATGAATACTCTACAATAAAGGAGACACTAGATGTAGTAAAGAAGCTCAATGTGGATATTGGCGGTTTTGGTTTTATGAAATATTTTTACATAAATCTTTTTGTGATAAACTCATCAGAGTTTGCCGAAGTCAGCCGCACTCTTGAAGGCGTTACACTTTACAAATACGATCTTGAGACAAAAGACAAGATTGCGGTAATTGTAATAGCACTTGCAAGCGAAACGGACAAGGTACTCAAAGTATTTCGCGGATTTAACTCCAATCCGTTTGTGATACCACAAGGTCTGCCACAGGTGCCTGCCCAAGCATATTCTCTCATAGAGTCAAAGCTTGCAGAGCTTACAAAAAAGCTAAAGTCACTTGAGGAAGAGATTGCCAAGATAAAACAGGCAATTCGCCGCGATATCTTGTCTTTACATGAAAGTGCGTTTTTGGCAAAAGAGGTTCTTGAGACGCTGCGCAAACCTGGCGGAACCAAGAGATTTGCTGTAATTCAGGGCTACATTCCAAAAAACATGGAATCAAAATTCAAGGAGGTCACAAAGCAATGGATGTCAATTACCGAAGACATCAAAGACCCCAAACTGTTAAACAATAGACCTACACTTTTTGAAAACAAGAGATGGGTGAGAACCTTTGAGGTTATTACCCAAAGTCAGGGTATCCCAAAGCGCGGCGAGGCCGATCCGACACCGATGATCTCGCTTATGTGGCCAATATTCTATGGTGTGATGTTTGCCGATTTAGGTCACGGTTTGTTGCTTATGGGCCTTGGCCTGCTTTTCAAAATGAAAGGTCAAGGTGTCATGTCAAAATGGGGCATGCTAATTGCAATCTCTGGCGCATCCGCAGCAGTAGCTGGCGTCGGGGCTGGTGAGATGTTTGGGTTCCACATAGATCATCTATCACCATTTGAGGAATTACTTGAAGGGCCGCTAAAGCCTGTCTCGTGGCTTGTTGGCGTAATTAGCGTTGCAGAGCTGACCTTTGAACAAGTCATTACAATACTCAAAGTCTCCATATTCCTTGGAATAATTCACCTTGTTTGGGCTTTCATTCTCAGAATTAGAAGACTCAAAAAAGAAGGCCACACGCAGATGATGGTTCTTGAAGCAATTCCAAATCTGACCCTCTATGGAGGAATCGTCGTAATTATGATGTGTGCAATTGGCTCAAGCTACGACGTCATGAACATGTATTCCAGAACACATAATGAGGTGGTTCCATGGGTGACGATATTTCTTGGTGACTGGGCAAGAGTCTGGATAATCACAAGAATTGCAGTAGTCATCGTCTTGGCATCGATGGCAATCATGATGGTTGGAGGAATCTTGCACGCAAAGCACCACCCAGAAGACGGAGGGAGTGCGGCCAACGTAATCATGGAGGTTCTTTTGGGCAAGACGGTGGAATGCCTTGCGCACACGATTAGCTATGCACGACTTGGTATAATGTTGCTTGTGCATGCTGCGTTGCTGCTTACAGTAAACAACTCATTCCACTCTCTTGGCGGGTGGTCATCCCCTGGGGGCATTGCAATGATTGTTGGCGGAAACCTTGGAATCATGATGATCGAAGGTCTGATTGTCTACATCCAGTCATTGAGGCTTCACCTTTACGAGTTCTTTACCAAGTGGTACGACGGCGGGGCTCAACCATTCAGACAGGTAGTACCTGAACTGTTGTACAACCATCTTGTCTGGAAAAGAAAATAATTACTAAACTGGGAGTTCCGATCTG
>JBBIVI010000080.1:0-1742 GCA_037439825.1 Candidatus Nitrosotenuis sp.
CCGTCAACTGAGCTTGATACGATCACTGGCTTGTTTGTAGTAATTTGGCCGTACAAGATGGCCATTGTTGCGCCAAGTCCAAACATTCCTCTGGCCTGCTTTAGTCCGAATTTTGAACCATACAAGACAGTTCCAAATGCCATTGGTATCTGCTTTGACTCCATACCAGGTCCGTTGTCTTTTACCGTCAGGATGTACGGTTTTGGATCTGGTTTTTCTGGATCAACTGCCTTTATGCTTAGGTGTATGTCTGGAAGTATGCCTCTTTGGTCGCACGCATCTAGTCCGTTTTCTACAAACTCACGGACTGCAGTGTACAGTGAACGTGTAGGGTTGCTAAATCCTGCTAGGTCTCGGTTCCGATAAAAGAACTCCGACGGAGATATTTGAGAGAAGGTTTCTTTAAGAGACATCGTCTTTTTCCCACAGTTGGAAGCGTTCTAGTTTTTCTTTGCGTCGATTTGCCTCAAGTCTGCCATAAACGGAGCCGTGCTTGCTGCCAGAAGAAATTGCAGAAATTGCAGAAATTGCTAGCTTGATGTGTTGTGAGTCACCAATTATTGCGACGGTTTTTCCATAAACGCAGATGGATGTACCTGTAAGATTTTCCATATTTGTCCTTGCCCTACCTCCCTCTCCGATTATTCTTCCTTTTATCCTTTCAATTTGTTGTGGCGATTTTCCAGCAAAATCTCTGATATCTATTACGTGCAACGAGTTTTCCTCCCTCAAAAGTCGCATTGCGTTTTCTGGTGAGAATCCGCGACCTATTGCAGTAACTATTTCGATTGCCTTGAATGGTTGGATCTGGCTGATCGAGCCGTTACTCACTATGTCAATTTCTCCCGTCTCAGAGTCGATGTCAAGTTTGACAAAACAACTTTTTTCTATTTGTGATTTGACTTTGCCTGATTTTCCAATAAGTGCTCCTACTCGGTCCGTTGGTATTCTCACTATTTTTTCAAAGCTCATAATACTATTTTTGAGAAGACGTCTGCCGGGTTTTCAACCGTTAATCCTCTTTTTGCAAAGAAGTAGGACATATTTTTAATGTCTCTTTGAAGAAAGTGTTGAGCATTTGGGTGCATTGTGTCAACTGCTGATCCTAGATCAAAGAGGATAAGGCCGTTTTCCGTTTTAAAAACATTATATTCTGAAAGATCACCATGTACAAGCTTTGCATCATGGTATAACCTAGAAATGATGTCGCGTATCTGTAGATAGTCGTTTTCGTCGACTTCGGTCTCATGTAAGGTTGGGGCAGGGACTCCACCTTTTCCTACAAACTCCATTGTAAGGACGTTTTTTGATACGTATAATGGTTTTACAACTGGTATGTTTTTTTTAAGACATTGATGCAGGTTCCTAAACTCTTTTTTTGCCCACAAAAATACGATGTTTCTTGTACCAGACTTGACATGTGAGAACCTCGGATCGCCTACGATGTACGGTAAGCGTTTTTTGAAGCTTGAAGTGGACACCAAATAGACCTTTAATGCCACATCCTTTCCTTTGCCATCTACTGCCCAGAATACGACCGATTCTTTTCCTGCTTTAACTATACCATTTACGTATGCAATTATCTTGTCGTTTATCATCTCATACATTGTAAACATCGTAGAACGATCAAGGACCTGGCTTACGGTCTTGTCTTTTTTAAAGCCGTCCTGTAATGATTTTTTTCTCTTTGGGAGTATCCTCTCAAATTTTTCTGCTATATCATCTTCAAAATTTGGAAAATC
>JBBIVI010000080.1:1752-6017 GCA_037439825.1 Candidatus Nitrosotenuis sp.
AAAGACATTTTCAATTATAAAAGAAGGCATTACACCTAGAAATCTTTTGGGAGATGGTCGTTGTCTTTGAGCCAATCTACCTGTGCAAGTGTAAATCTCCACGTAATGTCCCCTCTGTCGTCTTGCTTGAAGTCCCATGGTGCGATGATCACTACATCGTTGTCACGAATCCAGATTCTTCTTTTTAGCTTTCCTCGGATTCTTCCTCGACGCGTCTTGCCGTCGGTACACTTGACAAGCACTTGGTCGCTACCCAAAAGCTTGATTACTCGTCCCAGTAGCTCGCCTTGTTGTGGTAGCTGGATATCTTTAAGCTCGCTTTCATTTAGAACCTTACGTTTTCCCAATTAATAGAATAGAAAAAATTTTCTATATAACTGTGTGCATTGGATTTTTGAAGATTACCAGAAGATAAATGATCTCACATCTTAAAGACAATCAAAAAAGGAACATCGTCGATTGTCTTGACGCCAGCACGTGAGCCAATCTTTAGATTAATCGACATCTCTATTGTCTCTTTTCCCACCATGTTCAAAATAGAGCTAGACCTCATCAGTTTCTCAGGTTCGCTTTTGTGGACAAGACGCTGGGCATAGTAGCTTGCTGAGATGTTTATCTGCAGTTTGTCCTGCTTGACTGTTTTTCCAAGAATATCCTCGTCGCAGATGTTTAGCATCTTTGAGTTCTGATAATTCGAGGTCCTAACAAAAAATCTCATTTATGCGTACTTGCCTTTTAGTGAAGACTTTGCACCACAGGCCTCGCAGACCAAAAACGAGATCCTGTTTTGTCGCTCAATTTTTGTATCCGGACTCTTGCATGTTGGGCATTCCAAGTAATCCTTTACGTAAATTTGAAACAAGTTGACAAAATCCGCAGGCTCTCTTCTTCCAACAAAGACTGCTTTTTCTCCGCTCCTCTCGGCAGGTGTTGCAAACTCTTTTGATAAGTACTGCAGTACCTTGTCTGGGTCTCGCCTCAGTATCTTTGGAAAATCCATAAAATTCCTCAATATGGTGCGTTGGCCTTCCCACATCACATCTGGCGTTGGAAGCTCAAATCGTTCACCGGTATCCTTTTTTGCTGAGATCTTGTCTGAGATTCGCTTTAGTAGCTTTTCATAGTCTGCTTTAGTCATTGCTTGTATAGTTGACACTGCCTATATTATTCTAAGTCAAAAAGAAAGAGAGGAGCTAATCTGGTTTGCCGATTCGAAAAACGTTAGTTCCGCATTTTGGACAAACGCCTTTAACGGCCGGGCGTCCGTTCTTTAGCTTTGTTACTTTTGGATCTTTAATCTCCCTTTTTGCTCTGCATTTTACACAGTAAGCTTGAGCCATTTGTGTGCTCTACGGGGTGCGTGTATTTAGCAAGAGGCTGTAAAAATTATTTAACTACACGATGGATGACTCTCAATTTATCATGTAAAACTCACCGCAAAATTCGATTTATTTTATAATATTTTGTATTTTTTATCAATTAGATCGTTTACGATCTTAAAATAGAAAATTTTGGCAAAAAACAATCATAATTTTTGAGAATTTCAATTATGTTATAAACGGCAATTTTTGAGATAAACCAAATTGCAATCAAAAAAAGGATTCATCATGACAGGCGTAATACTGGCAGCAATTACAGCTGCAAGTTTTGCGGTATGGATGATACCACAAAATACTCAGACTAGATTTGTGGTTACCAACGCTGCAGAAGAAATAGACGCCATAATAGATCAACAAAGAACCATTTCAGACACCATAACTGAAGAATTCGACAAGATGTTGAATGGTGAGATCACACAGGACAACTACATAACAATTGCAGAAGTTTCATCCTCACAAATTAATTCCCTCATCATATCAACAATAGAAAGCGATATTTCGTCAGAGTGGCAAGATAGTTACTCTGCACTTGTTGATTCATTGCGCAGCTACAATTCATACATACGTGAAACTGTGGTTGTTGCCGAAAAGCTAAAGGTAGACCCCAACGCAGACATCAGTGAAGAAAGAGCAAATCTTGACGAATTCTTAAAACAGACAGAAAACTACCTTTCTTCCTCAGATAGTGCAAGACCCTCATAATCACGCCTGTATTCCTATTTGTAATATTTTCAAAGGTTGGAAAGTGTTAATAGGCAATTTTGCTAGATAGAGTATCGTTGTCACTTAAAGATACAAATCTGGAAAAGAATGTGGAAAGCCCAATAACAAGTAAGTTATTGGTAATATGCGTAGACAGGGACAACGACGTAGGAGAAAAGGCCGGCGTAGCAACACCAGTAATTGGCAGAAATTCATGTATTGAGGCAGCTCAGAAACTAGCTTTGGAAGATCCGGAAGATGCCGACGCAAACTCTATTTTCTTTGCAGTCAAGACATACGAGGACTTGGCAAGAAAAGGTTATCAAGCCGAAGTCATCGTAGTTGCCGGAGTTGGAGACCGCGGTGTTCAGGCAGATGAGAAAATCGTACGTGAGGTAAAAACTGTGCTGACTACTTTTGCAGCAAATGGCGCAGTAATAGTATCCGATGGTGAAGATGATGAAAGTGTAATCCCGATAATTCAGAATGTAGTTCCAATTGTTTCAGTACAACGCGTAGTGATGAAAGTCAGTAGAAGTGTAGAGTATTCGTATGCAGTATTTGGAAAATATCTAAAAATGATTGCATACGATTCCAAATACTCCAAGTTTTTTCTAGGAGTTCCTGGAATTTTGCTTCTCATTGGAGGAATTGGAACGATATCTGGATACACTCAAGAGATATTTGCAGTGCTAGTCAGTATTTTAGGTGGTGCATTTTTGATCAGAGCGTTTGATGTGGACAGAGCTTGGTCTAGCTGGGCCAAACCGACACCTGCTGGCCTCATCAGAGTGTTCACCATGGTAACTGGAATAATAATTGGCCTTGCTTCAATTCTGTCCGGATTTTCTGCAATTCATACCAACATACTTGATCCGCAAGTTCTTGGCTCAGGAGTGCCTAACATATTTGCAGACAAGGCCACACTTGGACAATTCGTTGCTGGTATGCTTCCATTTTTGTGGATTGGGATGGGCTCCATATTTGGAGGAATATTGTTAAGTAACTGGTTGAAGGGCAGCCTCAGACAGATCACCGACGTACTCAGAATGATCGTGCTTATCTCTTTGTATCCTACCGTGTATCAGTTCACCAACCTGCTTATTTACGACGAGAGTTCGTTTACGCTGATTCCGCCGTTTCTTGCAGGTCTTGTAATAACACTGATATCTGCCACCTTCTTATTCCGGAAATACAGGAAGAAGAAGGGTGGAGAGGTATTAACGGAGTAATTAAAACATCACGGTACCTTTCTGGTTTTTACAAATTATACGCAAACAGGTTAGAAAAAGAGATCAGAAAGGGCACCATCCCAAACCACATTGCGGTGATTCTGGATGGTAACAGAAGATGGGCAAAAAAAGCACTTGAGTCAAGCAAAGAGGGACATTTTAGGGGAGCAGACGCCGTAGAAAATCTTCTTGATTGGTGCGAGGAACTTGACATTAAGATTATTACTTTGTATGTGCTTTCTACTGAAAATCTGGAACGTACAGACAAGGAGCTGCAGTATCTATTTGAGTTAATACACCAACGACTCGAAAAACTCTACAACGACCCACGAATCCACAAAAACAAAATGCGTGTAAAAGCAATGGGTAGAGTCGAACTTTTACCTGATTTCATAAACGATGTTCTAAAAAGACTCGACGATGCGACAAAGGGATACGATAGGCATTACCTGAACATAGCAATTGCATATGGCGGCCAAAACGAGTTGGTTGATGCGGTAAAAAAAATCGCTGCAAGAATCAAGGATGGCAGCATAAGCATAAACGACATAAACAAGGATGTCATAGAAGCAAACTTGTATACAGCACACCTACCTCAGCAATCACCCGATCTCATACTTAGGACATCTGGTGAACAACGGATGAGCGGATTTCTGCTTTGGCAGGGCGCGTACAGCGAGCTTATCTTTATGGATATTTTGTGGCCTGAATTTAGAAAGATAGATCTACTAAGGGCAATTAGAACATATCAGAAGAGGAATAGGAGAGTTGGCAAATAATTCAGACATATTTGATGAAAGATCTGCTGGAATTGTATTGTTTAGCGAGCAAGACAGCACGAAATTATTTTTACTATTGCATTATCCTTCAGGACACTGGGATTTCATTAAGGGTAGGATAGAAAAAGACGAGCTTCCAAAAATCGAAGGATTCTTGAATGAAAATGGCCTAC
>JBBIVI010000080.1:6027-6446 GCA_037439825.1 Candidatus Nitrosotenuis sp.
AGTCAGATCTGCGAGAAGCCAAAGAAGAGACTGTCATCACAGACATACAATTTGTTGACGGCTTTGAAGAAAAGATACAATATATTTACCAGTTTGAAGGAAGACCGATAAAAAAACAAGTCATCTTTTTTCTGGCAAAGACAAACACCACAGCTGTGAGTTTGTCCGATGAGCACCATGATTATCTTTGGTTAGAATTTGATGCAGCTTTCGAAAAAACCACCTATCAAAATGCAAAGGATCTCTTAAGAAAAGCCAAAACGCTAGTTTTTGCTAGCTAGATCGTACAACGATTTTGCAGCATGAATCGGAGATTTTGAGTTTAGGATTGTCCTTCCAACTATAAGATAATCTGAACCGGCGGCCAGTGTCTTTTGTATATCCCCTCCCTGGGTACCTATACCCGGTGAGTAAATGTT
>JBBIVI010000081.1:0-6394 GCA_037439825.1 Candidatus Nitrosotenuis sp.
TTGAAGAGATCCTCAAAGAGAAACACCACATCAGTACAAAGATTGGAATTGAAAAAAAGATCATATCTGATTATGTGAGTGAGGCAGTAAAAATAATCGGCAAGGCAAAGAACAGACCTAAAATCGTAGTCGATGTTGGGGCTGGTGCTGCAATTGAGGTAGCACCGATGTTACTAAGAAAGATAGGTTGTCAAGTCAAGATAATCAACCAGACGACAAAAAGAGGACCGGATCCGACCTCAGACAGGCTTACGTATCTGGCAGCAGAGAGTAAAAAAGCAGACATTGGTTTTGCCTTTGATTTAGACGGAGACAGATTGGTGATAGTAAGAGATGGGAAAAAACAATCACCAGATACAACTTTGGCGCTGGGCATATCAAAGGCACTCAAGCTAGGATACAAAAAGTTCTGCCTGAGCGTCGATTCAAGCATTGCAGTTGAAAAATACATCACAAACCATGACGGGTTGGTGATTCGCTCAAAGGTAGGCGAGGCAAACGTCATAGATATGATGTTAAAGAAAAAATGTCAAGCGGGGGGCGAAGGCAGTAGTGGCGGATTCATTTTACCACAATTTAACATGTGCCGTGACGGTATTCTCACCGCCGGTCTTGTTGCCGCAATGAGTAGAGATGTTGTTGATGAAGTAATTGAGTTTGTTTCAAGATATAGCCAGCTTAGAACCAAGATCGATGTCGAATCAAAACTTCACCAAAAAGTACTTGCAGTATTGCAAAAAAAGATGAAATCAAGATTTGGCAAGTTGATCACCTTAGATGGAATAAAGGTCATAGTTGATGATGACACTTGGGCGTTGGTAAGAAAATCAAACACAGAAGACATCATAAGGATCTCTGTAGAGTCAAACGATTTAACAAAAGCAAAAATGATACAAAAAGAACTAGTTAGTTTACTAAAGGAAAGCTATGACCAAGTTAGATGAAAAACAAATCATAGAGATATTTCAAAGCGGTTTTGGTAACAAGAATTTCGTTGCGGAAGATGCAGAGATATTCAAAATAGGAAAAAGATTTGGAATTGTCAAGACAGACACACTTGTTGAAAGTACTGACATTCCACCTGGGATGAAGCTCACTGAGATAGCAAGAAAGAGCATCGTAGCAAGCATAAGCGATTTTGCTGCGAAAGGAGTACAACCGCTTTATTGTATAATTTCTGTTTCACTTCCCAGCAGTATAACAAAATCGAAAATCATTCAGCTTGCTAGAGGATTCAAAGATGCATCAAAAGAATTTGGGTTTAAGATTCTTGGAGGTGACACTAACAAAGCAAAAGAGATTGTGATTTCCGTTACTTTGATTGGATTAACAAACAGATTTGTACAGAGGAGTGGTGCACAACGAGGAGATGTAATTGTGGTTAGCGGGCCTTTTGGATTGACTGCTTCAGGTCTAAAGATTATTCTTTACGGGAAAAAATCAAGGCCGGAGTTCAAAATACGTGCAAAAAAAGCAGTATTTCACCCTATGCCAAGGCTAAAGTTTGGCACTAGGTCAGCTAGATTGTTTTCAGCTGCAATGGACTCAAGCGACGGATTATCAACTTGTCTTATAGAGATGGCAAGACAAAGCAAAAAGAGATTCATCCTAACTAAAATTCCGTCTGCATATGGTACGGAAGAGTTTGCGTCGTCAAACAGGCTGGATTTTCTAGATCTTGTCTTTAATGGAGGAGAAGAATACGAAATAGTTGCGACTGTACATCCAAGAAATCTTCCAAAGTTGCAAAAGGTTGCAAAATCACAAAAGGTTAACTTGATTGAAATCGGGTTTGTGGAAGAAGGATCAGGTGTATTTTTACAAAACAAGGTAGAAACAATCAGAATATTGGATAAAGGATGGTCACATTTTAGAGATTAGTTCATGTCTACGTCTCTAGTCTCTGCATTGAGTTTGCATCCGATTAAAATTATAATAGAGCCAACTATGATGTTTGCTCCAAGTAAAAATGGTGTAAATTTGCCTGCGTTTGCAAGTAAGGTCACTGCCACCACTGGAGCCCAAGAACCCACGATAAGCCCTGCATTATAGACAAACCCGGTTGCGGAATTTCTAATCTCCGTTGAGAATTTTTCCGATAAAAACGCAGGGATTGGGCCAAATCCTATTGTAGCAACAAAGATGTACAATATTGTAAAGAATGCTTTGTCAAGCATTGATGCTGAGTTATATATGACATATAAGGCAGGGATCGAGAATGCAACTGCAGATGCGGCAATTATCGCTATGCTTTTGATTCTGCCTATTTTTTGGCTCAAAAATCCTGCAAATACTTGGCCAAACAGGGAGGTAGTAGTAGCCACAATCATCAGTGTGGCTACCTGTGGTTTTTCTAAATGGACGTAATTTTGCAAAAATGTCGGATAGAAGCCCATAGCAGAATAATAACAATACATCAAGCCGGTCATTATGATCAGTGCTAAAAAGAAGCTCCTCCGAGATTCCTTTTGTGCAAATACCTTACGTATTGGTGATTTTGCTATCTGATGATGTTTTGATTTTGATAGCCACGCCTCAGATTCTGACATTTTGAATCTTACAAACAATGCCACAAGTCCAGGAATCATACCGGTAAAGAACATGATCCTCCACCCAATTTCTGTAAATTGATCTCCGGGAAATGCAAACACGGCAATCTGGAATACGACCGATGCGATGACAAATCCAAGATTGTATCCACTTTGTAAAAAACCAGATAAAAGACCCCTAGAGTGTTTAGGTGCAGTCTCCATTGTAATGACTGTACCACTTCCCCATTCACCACCAGCAAAGAAACCCTGAACGAATCTAAGTAGTATCAAAAATATAGGTGCAAGAACACCCACCTGATCCCATGTAGGTAAAAGTCCTGTTGCAAATGTAGCAATAGAGAACCCAAGAATTGTAATCATCATTGTCTTTTTTCTTCCATTTCTGTCTCCAAAATTTCCAAAAAATGCTCCACCCACTGGCCTCATGATCAAAGTAACAAGATACGCTGCAAATGTTGATGCTAGTGCAAGTGTGTTGTCGCCCACATGGAAAAATAGACTACTGATAAGTGGAATTACCAAAAGCATAAGGACTAGATCATAACCGTCAAGAGACCAGCCAAGCCATGAGCCAATGACTATTGATTTTTGTTGTTTATTCAAGCCAAGCAATTTTGTGATCCCCTAAGTTCCAGACAATAGCCAGAAACCTGAGAATGTATTTTAAACCCTCCAGTCTTTTGGTAACCAATGTCAGAAGAACAAGCCGAAAAATGGGGTATTGCTCACATTTACAGTAGCTATAACAATACCATAGTGCACATGACAGACCTCACCGGTGCAGAAACCGTCGCAATAAGCTCAGGTGGTATGCATGTTACTGCTGACAGATACGAGTCCTCGCCGTTTGCCGCAATGAAGTCATCAAATGCAGTAGTAGAAGCTGCAAAAGCAAAAGGCTTTACCGGATTTCATATCAGAGTAAGAGCCGTTGGCGGTGTGGGTCCACGCGTTCCAGGACCAGGCGCCCAGGCAGCAATCAGAGCCTTGGCAAGAGGCGGATTCAAAATTGGAAGAATCGACGACGTTACACCAATTCCTCACGACACCACAAGAAAGAAGGGTGGAAAGAGAGGACGAAGAGTCTAGACATCGATCATTTTAATTTTTACTTTACATCCTTTTGAAAGAAAGTAGTCGGACATAAAGTTGGTAAATTTTTCTTCATGTTTGCTTCCTTTTGATTTTTTTATCATGTCTGCAAATCTGAGCTCAATTTGTTGCTGAAGGTTAGGTTTTATCCACAGTTTAAAAAATGTCCAACCGAATTTTGATGTGGGTGTTCCAAACTCAAAATCATTTTGCATGCCAAACTGGGCAGCCATATCAGACAGCGCGTTGTTTATGAGACGCTTGTCTTCAAGATAGTCAGTTGAGCTCACATCAAAGACTTTCATTGTTCATCAGAGTCTGTTTTACTTAGCTTGTCCGAAAGTGAGATAAATTTCCCATCCTGTTCGATGTTAATTTTTGTTGCCATCTTGACATTGATTCCTACTGCTCTAAACAGCGCCAAGAGCTTGCCGCCATCAATTTCTTCACTTATTTCACCGCTGTGAATAAGTTGGCCGAGCTTTTCAATCACCATCTTGGCTTCGTTTGGAAATTGGTTTTCTGCGTTTTGTAGTACTTCCATTCCACGGTATCCAAGATGCGAGATTACAATGTCTCTGTACGAAATTGGTTCAGCTGTTTTCGATGGTTGTTCTTTTTGTTTCTGTGATAAGATATTTTTTTTCATTTCTGCTAGACGTTTTGCCTTGAGTGCTTCAAGTTCTTTGTCCTCGCTCATCCTTTTATCACGCCAATGGGAACAAGCTTTGCTACCTTGGTTGCAATTCCAAGTTCGTGTGAGACATTTACCACCGCATCCACATCCTTGTACGCCTCCGGTGTCTCTTCAACTACGCCATCCCTAGTTAATGATTTTATGAATATTCCTTTATCGCTTAGTGATTTTTTTACTTGTTCTTCTGTGTATTCACGTCTTGCCTTTGAGCGAGACATCATTCTGCCGGCACCATGCGCCGTTGAGCCAAAGCTGAGGTTCATTGAGTTTGGCTTGCCCAAAAGTATCCAGCTCCCGGTGCCCATAGATCCTGGAATTAAAACTGGTTGGCCCAAGTCCCGATATTTTTGCGGAATTTCGTCTCGATTTGCAGGAAACGCTCTGGTTGCACCTTTTCTGTGAACCACGACGTCTCTTTCCTTGCCGTCGATTTTGTGTTTTTCTACTTTGGCTATGTTGTGTGCTACATCATAGACTAATTTCATCTCCAGATCTGATTCTGATTTTTTGAAGACGCGTTCAAACGACTTGCGCGTCCAGTGTGTTATCATCTGTCTGTTACTCCATGCAAAATTCAGTGCAGCAAACATTGCTTTTCTATATGATTCACCTTCTTCTGATGTGTTTGGTACACATGCAAGTTCACGATCTGGAAGCGAGATGTTGTATTTTTTGAGGGCTTGTTCTGAGACCCTCAAATAGTCACTGCAAATTTGGTGGCCAAATCCTCTTGAGCCGCAGTGAATCAGAACCGTAATGCTTCCTTCTTGTATTCCCATTCTTTTTGCAGCAACCTCGTCGTATACTTTTTCCACTCTTTGTACTTCAAGGAAATGATTTCCTGAACCAAGGCTTCCAAGCTGTGGCGCCCCTCTTTTTCGTGCAGTGTTTGATACTTTGTTCGGATCTGCATTTTTCATCTGGCCATTTTCTTCACAGACATCTGCGTCATCAGAGGTACCATAACCATGCTCTATTGCCCAGTTTACACCCCTGACTAGAACTTCATCAAGTTGAGAATAATCGAGTTTGACTGCACCATGTGAGCCCACGCCGGATGGAATTGAGCTGAAAAGATCTGTGACCAGCTCTTTTAGCTTTGGTCTTACTTCTTTCTCAGTTAGATTCATTCGTAACAGTCTTACACCGCAGTTAATGTCATATCCTACGCCGCCAGGGCTTATCATACCTTCTTGCGCATCCATTGCCGCAACTCCGCCTACTGGAAAACCATACCCTTCGTGTCCATCAGGCAGAACTATGGCGTGTCCTTGTATCCCAGGAAGAGTAGATACGTTAATTGCCTGAAGTATTGTCCTATCTGTCATCATTTTTGAGAGAAGTCCCTCATCTGCGTAAATCGTGACTGGAACCTTCATACCCTTGTTAGAGTCTACTTCGATTTGGTATTCCATATCTCTGATTTTTTTTGGAGTAAGTGACGACATTATCGGTAAGACGTCTTGGCAGATAATTTAAACCATTTACTAACTCAGATTAGTGTTTTTGTTAGCAAAATGATCTGAAGATAAAAATGATTGGTGAAAATAAAAATGAAGCGAATAGATTCTATGTTCTATATGTCTTCTTTACGAATTCGAGTGCTTTTTGTACTTCTAATTGTTTTAGTTTTGTTTTAAGCTGTTCCGGCTTGACAAATGATTTTTTGGTTCTGAATTATCAGGATATGTTTTTTCCACACTTATCTTGTAATTTGTTTTTATGCCATAACTTTTTGGTGAAAGATTGTCATTAATTGCTTTCTTTGCCTCAGCTGGAGAAATAGCAGCAAACACCAATGCGATGGCAAGAATTGTTAGCCAATACTGTCACTTTTGTATTCATCAATTCACCCCCTTTTTGCTATGAACTGTCATCTTTGATTGTGTGTCGAAATCAATTCCAAGTTTTGTAAGGATCCAAGGTAACTCGTTTTTCGAACTTTTGGAGCTTGGCTGATTTGTTTTCATACCGAATGTGCAAGCAATTATTTGGATTGAATTATTTGTGTCAAATTAGAGTGATCGATTTGAAATTTGTCATCTTACTTTCA
>JBBIVI010000082.1:0-6339 GCA_037439825.1 Candidatus Nitrosotenuis sp.
CAGTTCAACTTTGATCAAAGCCACGACATCAAAAAAGCAATGATGGAGACAGTATCAAAGCTAAAGGGGCATTACGCCTTTGTTGCAATGTTTGAGAGCGGCACTCTTGCCGCTGCAAGATTTCACGAGCCACTGATAATTGGAATAGGTAAAACAGGATTCTTTTTGTCAAGCGACGTTTTGGGATTCATTGAAAAGACAGATGACGCAATCTACTTAGATAATGGAGAGTTTGTTCTACTTGACAAAGTAGGAATCCAGATATACGATTTTGACGGCCACCCAGTCAAACACCAAGTAACCAAGGTATCAAAAGAATTTGCAGATGCATACAAGGGAGATTATGCCCACTTTACACTAAAAGAAATATCAGAACAGCCAGACACAATCATCCAGGCCGGAGAAAAATCAAAGGATGCAATAACCAGTGCTGCCGATTTTATCAAAGTTTCAAAAAACATCTACATTACAGGCAGTGGCACAAGCTACAACGCAGCACTTGTTGCAAAATACCTGTGGCAAAAGCACGCAAAGATCAAAGTGGAGCCGATAATCTCAAGTGAGGTCTCTTTTTCACCTGATGCGATAGAGCCAAACTCGATTTTGATTGCGATCTCACAAAGTGGAGAGAGTGCAGATGTTCTTGAAGCGGTAAACATTGCAAAAAAAGCAAACGCAAAGATTCTCTCAATTGTAAACATTTTGACATCATCACTTGCGCAAGAATCATCACTGGTTATGGGTATGAACTGCGGCCCAGAAATCGGCGTTGCTGCAACAAAGAGCTTTACTGCGCAGCTTAGCATCATTTACAAGATAGCAGAAAAGCTGTGCGACGGCTGCATCAAGCTAAATGAGGACAAGATCTCACAAGCAGTAATCAAGATACTCTCGGATCACAGCAAGACACAGCAAATAGCAAAAGAGCTCAAAGACATACAGGATATTTACATACTTGGGCGCGCAGTACACTATCCCATTGCTACGGAATCTGCGCTAAAGCTAAAAGAGCTTGCATACATCCATGCAGAAGGCATACCGGGAGGCGAATTAAAACACGGCCCACTTGCACTGATGGATTCTAGTGTCTATGTAATCATCATAAATCCAAACGACTTTACCTATTCTGATACTCTTACAAGCGCTCGTGAGATCAAAGCAAGGGGAGCCAAGATAATTGGGATCTCAGACAAACCAAGCGATGTATATGATCACTGGATAGAAATTCCAACAGTAGACGAAGCATTCTTTCCCCTAATTGAGATAATACCAATTCAGCTTTTATCATATTATTCTGCCATAGAAAAGAATACAGATCCCGACTATCCAAGAAATCTCGCAAAATCGGTTACTGTAAAATAGTTTCTTGGTATTGTTTTTCTGTCAAGTCAAGTAGTTGTTCTGAGTCGATTCCCACCTTGAGCATTGCGGCAAGCGAAGCTCCTCCTGCTCCGACCCCTTCTTTGACAAAACCGTTTGCAAACGCCCTCAGCCCATCTATTTTGGAATCTTTAAGTGCTAGTTTGACTGCGATAACAGGTATTTGATCTATCTGGTCCACCGTCTCGACCAGGTTTGCTGTTTTGTCGTCGATGATGTAGGATGTTGTAGCAATTGCCAAATTGTTTTTGTTGTATCCTGTGAGCTTGCCCACTGCAAGGACTGCTGCCATCTGAGTTCCCCCTGCCAAGATCACCTTTGTTTGCGCAGATGCGGTACTGATGATTCCTGCCACTGTTGCAATCATCGGATCACCTGCGTTTGCCAAGACATCAAATGGATTTCTTGAGGTGTTTCGCCTTATGACCTTGTTTGCTATTTCTGATTTTAGCGATACTGGATTGGCTGGCATGCTGCTGCTTACCTGGCCGTCAATTCCAAGTGATGCCAGAACTGCTTGTGCAGTTGTAGTTCCGCCTGGGATGCTTTCGCCAATTATCAAGCAGTCGGTAGTTGAACCAAGACTTCGTCCAATCATTCTGCCGTATTCTACTGCGTGTGTTACATCGTCTAACGACATTGCAGGCTCAACTGAGATGTTTTTCCCATAAGGTAGACCTGTCTCAAAATATGGAAGCCTTGGCGCGATCTTACTTCCAGCACTGATCACTATGTTTGGGATGCTGGCAGATTCAAGCGCAGTCTTTGTAAGCAGTGCGGGTGTGGGCTTGCCGTCCGGAGTCATTGGTATTATGTTTATGCACTTGCAGTACCCAAAGTTCAAAAACTCGGCATCTGCAGGTGGCGTATATTGTAGTAGTGCCGAGTTTTTTCCTGCCACAGTAATTCCTGGAATGGTGCAGGTGTCCGTGTATGATATTACAAGTGAGAAAAGAAATTGCTTTTTTTGTAGAGCATCTAGAAATTCTACTCCCTTGCTTTGTTCAACAAAGATTTCTGTGTCTTTGAACAATTAGGCCAATCCCATTAATTCCAAAAATTCCTGTTCGGTTCTTGGCTGCATGACTAGGTTGGTCTTTTTTTGGCTTCCAAGAGTAGCGGTAGGCGAAGGGCCGTAGTTGTGCCCAGGATACATGACTAGATTATCATCAAGCTTTCTTAGCACGCCAGTTAGGCTGTGGTAGAGTTCTCTTGCGTCTCCACCTGGAAGATCGACTCGTCCGCACGTTCCAACAAAAAGTGTGTCACCTGAAAAGATCTTGCCATCACCAACAAGGCACATGCTATCTTTTGAATGTCCAGGTGTGTGCAGAACCGTCAGCTCCGAATTTCCGAATTTTATCTTGTCACCATCTGACACATCAATGTCGTGTTTTATGGTAGATGTCTTGTACTGGATTATTGGTGCGCCTGTTTGCTTTGCCATGGCGTCATTTCCAAGTGTGTGATCAAAATGGTAGTGGGTGTTTACAATGTATTTTATTTTGAGGTTGTTTGTTTCAATAATTCTTGTAACTTCATCGAGATCCCACGAAGGATCAATTAATATTGCTTCCCCAGTATCGTCATCCTCTAAGATGTATGTGAAATTCTGCATGTTTCCTACTTCGAGTTGATGTACTTTCATAGAACCACAATCTCGGCTTCTGGCGGTATTCCTATTTTTTCCACAAATATTGTGCCACAAAGATCCTTTCTTTTTGGTATGCCACGTTTCATTTTGTGAAAGGTGACAGTCATGTCTGCCCGTACATATTTGTCTGCGGTATCGCCTGTGTCCGGGTTGAGGCCAGTTGGCACATCCACTGCTATTTTGAATGCCTTGGCTTTGTTGATTAGGTCTATTGCTGATGCTTGTGGTTCTTTGATGGCACCAGATATACCAGTTCCTAGTATTCCATCTACGATAATATCTACTTGGAAATTGGATACATCTTCTGGAGAGAATCCAAGCTGTACTGATTTCATTTTCTCAAGAATCTGCCAGTTTGTCTTGCATTCGATTGTCTTGATGTCTTGTGGATTGCCAAGTAATACAACAGTAATCTTTGCCCCATATCCTGCTAGGTGTCTTGCAACAACCAGTGCATCTCCACCATTGTTTCCAAGGCCTGCAAACACTAGCACTTTTTTTGAAGAAATATCTGGGAATTTAGCTACAATGTGTTTTACCATCGATGCTCCAGCGTTTTCCATCATAAGTTGGCGAGGAAAGCCCATTTGGTGGCCGTTTTCCTCGATTTGATACATTTGTTTTACCGTGATTTCCATGCTAAGAGCAACTTTAGATAGTAAAATAAGTTTTAAGAAGAAAACAACTTATCTTGGTTTTTTGTGGCAATACCGTGTTAGACTCGACAAAACGATCACTTGGAAAAATCTCAAAATCCCTCGAATCAAATCTTGAACAGCGCGAGTCCCTAATCAAAAATACTCGTCAGATAGTGATTTTGTGCAGCGAGGCAATAATTGATTGCCACAAAAATGATCTAAGGGAAGCTGCAAAAAAGACCCAAAAAGTAAAAAAGTTACTTGAGCAATACCGCAAAAATGCTGGCTCCGATATGTACAAGTACCTTTCGATGCCAGAGCAAGAATTTGTAGAGGCAGTCTCGCTTTTGTCTATTTTGCAAGGCAAACAAATTCCAACATCAGAGTCACTCAAGGTAAAAGATGAGGCGTACATACTAGGTCTGCTTGATTGCATTGGGGAGCTTAGAAGAAATGTTTACGATAAGATAAGAGTCGGTCAAGCAGATGACGCAAAAGCAATGTTTGATGTTATGGAAGAATTATACATGTTGTTGTATCCTTTTGCGTATTTTGACAAAATAGTAAAGGACGTAAGAAAAAAGCTTGATGTAGCAAGGATCTTAGTTGAGGAGACCAGAATCGCCATAACTGAGGAGATCAGGCGTTCTGAATTAATCAAAAGTATGAAAAAAAGTTTGTAACTTTATGCACACAAATCAGTACCAAAATACGTAGAAATAATTTGTATGCGGGAGGTGGGATTTGAACCCACGAAATCCTAAGATACTAGCCCCTCAAGCTAGCGCCGTTGGCCAGGCTTGGCGACTCCCGCAGCGAAATTCCATGGATGGTTTTTATAACCTTACTTACTTTTTTAGTTCGTGTTAATTCCGGTAAGATGTTTTACTTGTGGAAATTTAATTGCCGATAGATATGAAGAGTATCAAAACAGGATTAAAGCAGGCGAAGAACCATCCAAAGTTTTAGACTCACTAGGTTTGAAAAGATATTGTTGTAGAAGAATGATGATGACATCGGTAGAAACGATGCAACAGATCATTCCATTTTACGAAGCTATCCAAAGAAGGTACCTGGAAGTTCAATCTGAGTTAGAGTAACTTGCCGCAGATCACCTCGGTAAGAGGCAGACTAGTATACAATAGCCGTGGCAGCAAGACAATCGAAGTAGATGTAGTTTCTGATAACAAGTACCTCGGCCGTGCTTGTGCGCCGTCTGGTGCAAGTGTGGGAAAATACGAAGCACAAAGCTTTGCAAACAACAAGCCTGAAAAAAGCCTCCAAGTTCTTAACAAGAATCTAAAAAAGTTCGTAGGGCTACAATCAGACGACCTCAAATCAATACAAAGCCAGCTACGCAAAATAGACAAGACTTCAAACTATTCAGTAATCGGCGGTGCAGTAGCATATGCGCTCACAATTGCGTCAATAGATTCGGCTGCAAAGTCACTTGACGAGCCAATGTTTAAAATCATAGCACAGACAAAGAAACTTAGATTTCCTTTCCCACTTGGCAATATCTTGGGGGGCGGTGCCCATGCAGGTCCTGGAACACCAGACATCCAAGAGATCCTAGTTTGCTCAATTGGTGCCAAGTCGCCAAGAGAGGCAATCGAGATGAACTTTGCCGTACACAAAGAGCTTGGCAGGCTTTTGCAGCAATCAGATTCACGATTTACAAACGGAAGAGGAGATGAAGGAGGCTGGGCCCCACAAATGACAAACGATGAAGCACTAGAGATTTCTGCAAAAGCAGTCGAAAGTCTTGGCTATACACTTGGAAAAGAAGTAGCGCTTGGGGTAGACTTTGCGTCATCAACGCAATGGGATGAGGAAAAGAAAAAGTATGTCTACGACAGAGCTGGCTTTGAGAACACACCAGAAGACCAGATTGATTTTGCTGCAGGCATCATAGAAAAATACAAACTCATCTACGCAGAAGATGCCGTACATGAAGAAGCATTTTCAGACATGGCAAAGCTTGCAAAGAAATTCCCAAAGACACTGATCACAGGTGACGACCTCACTGTAACAAATGCGAAAATTCTCAAAAAGGCAATCGCAAAAAAAGCATGCAATGCGGCAATCTTGAAGGTAATCCAGGCAGGAAGGCTTGCAGACGCACTAGAGTTTGCACAAGTTGCCAACAAAAACAAAATCAGGTTAATCACATCCCACAGATCAGGTGAGTCGACGGATCATCAGATCACACATATAGGTGTTGCAACAGGCTCCAAAATGCTCAAAGTTGGCGTAGTTGGAGGCGAACGAATAGCAAAATTAAACGAGCTTATCAGACTATCAGAGCATGATTTATTATCCGGCATGGCTGAGGTTTAAAATCGTAAATGAGTCAACAGACAGAAAGCCAAGACATCAAAAAGAAAATCCTCTCGACAGGAATTAGAGTAGGAACTACTGTCAAGACAACCTTCATGCAGCCATTTATTACAAAGGCAAGCCCCGAAGGACTTTACATGATTGATTTGGATAAGACTCTGTCTAGAATAAAGACGGCTGCCAAATTCGCAAATAGAATAGACGCAGACAAGATCCTCGTGTGTTCTGGAAGAGAGTATGCAACCACCCCGGTTGAAAGATTTTGTGAGGTAACTGGGGCAAAAAAGATGCTTGGCAGATTCATGCCAGGTACGCTTACCAATCCAT
>JBBIVI010000083.1:0-6248 GCA_037439825.1 Candidatus Nitrosotenuis sp.
AACAAAGCCACCAGCAAGAACAATCTTAGCTCCAAATGGATGAAAGTATTTTGCTGGCTCTATTATTCCGAGTTCTCCTAAGCTGCCAATGAATTCCCAAGATGGTTGTCCTACTGTATCTGAGGATATACCACCTATGAACGCAAATGTAAACAAAATATAGATTGCAACGACTACTAAAAGCGAAATAAAGATGGCTCTTGGGATGTTCTTTTTTGGATTCTTTAGTTCATTGCCGGTTTGGGCAATTACTTCATAGCCTTCAAAGGCAATAAAAGTAAGACCCATCGCAATGACTAGGCCAGAGATTCCTTTTGGAAAAAAATCCTCAAAGTTTTGCGGCCATGTCTGATTCACAAATGCCATGACATAAAGCGCTGCGACGATTAACAATCCAATTATCGTAATCTGTGTTATTGTGATTGCGTTTCCAATCTTGCTTGTTGGAGATGTGCCTCTCACATTAATGAAAGTAAATGCAACCACTGCCAACGCAGCGAATGCTTTCTCAAGTCCAGGAGAAGATTCTATTAGATTTGCAGTCTCCAAAAGATGTGTAAAAAATGAGGCAAAGGCAACTGCGTAGAGACTGCCTGCTATTGTGTGAGCAAACCAAGACATCCAACCACTCAAAAACGCATTAGGTCTTGGTAGTCCTTCGCGAACCCATCGATACCCTCCGCCAGTATCTGGAAGTGCAGAGCTTAACTCCGCATACGTAAAAGCTGTGAATATCGTAATTATTCCGTTTATCAAAAATGCAATCATTAATGCAGGTCCAGCCTCGCCCATGCCTGGCCCTACAAGGACGAATATGGCGCCACCGATCATGGCTGCCACGCCAACCATCACCACATCAAGTAAAGTCAGATTTCTCGCAAATCCGGTGTTTTGCGCATCTGAAGCCATGTGTATCTACCGCTCCAAAAACGGATTTGAATAAATCTTTACTCTAGCTTTATTCTTCGTATTTGAGTCAACATTTATGCTTCTACATGCGTGGAGGTTAGCGATCGCCAACAATTATGCCGTATTGTTGTAAAAGTGGAATTATCTGTTCTTCAGACTCCAAGGTCGCATAATCCGCGAAAAGCTCTTCGTTGAGTTCATAAAATGTGTGACCCCACGTGAATTTCGACAATAGATCCAGGGCTTGTTTTTTGTAACCCAATATGAACAAGGCTGCAGAGATTGCTTCAACTGTGGTGAGTTTGTTAAATTTTGAGTAGTTAATGGGATTTCCAGCCAAAAGCGGTGGAAGTTTTCTTGCCAAACCAGAAAAACGTTTTTCAAATACATTTTCAGCTAGGTTCCAAGAACAATCAATTCCCGTGATAGAGTCTGCGATCTTTGCATCCTTGTTTAGTAACATCTGTTTTGCATAAGGATGCAACACTATTGTGTTCGACCTTGTCTTGGTAACGAGTTTTGCTAGTCCAAACTTGACAAGTTTGGCTGCGGTGCACTTTTTTGGATCATCTTGTTTGAACATTAAAACTTGAACATACATCTGTATATTACGTATTGATACGAAATATTTGCCTACTGGAGTGCAGTATATACTATCTCATAGTAAAGGCGTGAGGATTTACCATCACTGTTTACCATCTCAACTGTCCAAACAGAGTCAGGGATGGTATCGCCTTCTGACTCTGGCACAATTGAGAATTTCTCCAACAACGTGGCGTGTCCAGAATACGTTATTTTGTAGTTGTGTATTCCTATTGTCACGATTTCATATCCGCCAGTTGAGGGTTTGGTAGATTTAGAAACAAGGCATCCTTCGTCTTGACCTATTATGCATTGGCCTTCCTCGCTGGTTATCCTAAGATTTACTGCGCTTTCAGAGCCCTTAGTTGTAACAAATGAGCCTTGTAATGCAACAGGTACTATTGTCTGCTCATCAGTAGTTTGTGCAAATAGCGGTATCTCTGTTACAGACTCTGTAATTCTGTTAAACTTTTCAGAGATTTTTTGTGATTTTTCTTCAGCTATTTTCTTTTCGACAATCTTGAATGGTTTTGTGAATGTGCCAAAGTCTGTATCTGCTTTTATCACATAGTTACCAAAAACTGCATTATCTGGTATTTTGTAATCGTGTGAGTAAATTCCATTGTTGTAGCTTCGCGTAATGTCTATCTTTTTGCCACCTAAACCACAGTAAAAGTTACCACAATTTATCTTGGTATCCTCTTCTGGAATAACTACCAAGTCAAGTGATTTTAAGAAGACCACCTTGTTTGTTGTTCCAGAAATGTGTATTGTTTCACCTGGGGAGTATGCCTCCTTGTCCGTGTTAAGTACTAGCGTGAGTTTACCAGTGTCACCAAGTGGAATATTGTTTTTTACCTCAAAGCTCGTATCTGCAATTATACCACGATACGTAGCTGTTACTTTGTAACGTCCATCCTTGAATATTGTCAATGGAAGATCGTATGTAGCTTTGAAGTTTCCTCCAGTATCAAAATCTACTTGCGAAGAGTAGATCTCTTTGTTGCTTGATGTCTTTACTTGGATAGTAACTCTGTCTGGTACAACACCGCCTGTCGTAGTTGAGCCTTGCTGTCTTCTTATTGCCTCACCAGTAACTGTGAGTTTTTCTCCTGCAGCATATTGTTGTTGGTCGGTCCTTACAACGAGTGGCTTAATTTCAAGTGTGTCTGTTTCCGGGGTCTTGGAGACCTTAAAGAAGAGATCTAGTGTCTGTGATGAGCCTACTATAGATATCTTGTAGTTGCCAAAGACGCTTGGACGTGTCTGTCTGGGGTCTCTGATGTCTGCAAGCTGATAGTCTTTTTGTGGTATATCCCAACTCCACGAGAACTTTGAAGAGTCCACTTTAGCTCCAGAATTGACAGTCTTTCCATCAGGTTTGGTCAAGACTATCTTTACTGCAGATTGTCCTGAGAGTAGTTTTCCTTGTACTGTGACTTTTTCGCCAAGGCCGTAAATTGTTTTATCAGTATTTGCGATTATCTGGGTGTTTGTTGGATCGAGTACACTTGTGACGGTAAACATAGTCGAAACTACCTTGTCATCATATGTAGCCTTTACAATGTACGCACCTGTCTTAAATGTGGCAGGATTCAGTATTGTTTCAATTTTATAATTTCCTGCAGTATCAGGTATTGCGGAAAAGCTGTATGTTGTAATGGTATTCTCGCTTCCCAGCCTCTGTTTTTTGTCAAGCGAGATGATTGAGAGCGGCTTGCCATTTTCATCGGTAATTGATACTTTAACTGGAATCGCTTCATAAGAGCTGCGAGATTTTGGAACCACGTGTCCAGTTATTATGAGTTTTTCTCCAGACATGTAATCTGACTTGTCGGTTGAAACGTATGTATCAGTTCTGACTGGGACAAACTCATCAGGATTATCAACTACTTTGAAATACAATACTGCCTTTCCAAATTCTTTTGAAACTGTAACTCGGTAATCGCCAAGCCTTAGCTGGTCAGATGGTATCTTTAGTTCATATTTGAATGAGCTGTCTCCTGCGAGCTTGACTTGGTCTCTAATTTTGAGTGCATTTTTTGCCGTATCTTTTCCTATCGCATCAAAGCCAGTCTGCAATATCTCTACATCCAATGCAACTACATGTTTGTTACTTCTTCCAGAAATTACAACCGTATCGCCAAGACCGTATGCTTGTTTGTCTGTACTCATGACAATATTGTCTTGATCTTTGATGTCTTGGAGAAGTTCAAAGGTGGTTTCTGCGTGTTGTTTGCCGTAGTCTGCTATTATATCATAAGTACCAAACACAGGCTTAACAGTGGTCATAAAGACCCTGCCTGAGAATTTGCCATCAGTGGTTGGAAACAGCTTGCCTGAGAACACTTGTTTTCCTTTCGGATCATATACTGCATAATCAAGACCTACAAGTGGAATTATCTTGTTTGTACTGGCAGAGATCTCTACTCGTTGGCCTGGCATGTATGATGATTTATCTGTCGAAATTACAAGTTCAGACTCTTGTTGTTCTTCTGAGGTTACTTCTTTATCTCCAACTATGAATAAGGCGGTGTCATCCACGGCGCCGTATGTAGCAGTTACAACATAGTTACCAGCGTCAACCCCCAGCACTTTGTCAAGTTTTATCCTAGTCTCAAACTGTAGATTCAGATCTGGATAAAGTGTGAATTTTCTATCATAGCTTCCAGGGCCGTCGACATGAATTGTTATTTGTTGTTGTGTAAAATACGGTTTTTCTTGATAGACTCGTTTTGATACATTACCAGAAATTATTGCAGTCTCGCCAAAGATGTAGTTTCTCTTATCTGCATCCACAAAGATAGCAAGTTGACCTGCACCGTTTCCTACAGCTTCCATCTTACCATTTGAGGAGCCTGCCGATGAGGTTCTAAAGATCCAGTCATTTGATGTGTCGGAATCAGCTCCGTCGAACTTTCTTTGCCATGACGAAAAATCATTTTTTTGGTCTGTGATGACAGCAGTCTCATCAATTATCTTGCCTGCACCGTCCCGCAGTTGTACTTTTTCAGAGACATCGGTAAACCAAAGGCTAGTATACGAATAAATCAAAAATTGATCAGGTTTTATTGTTGTACCCACTGGAATCGTCAGCGTCTTTTTTGTCACAGTTGTGGAAGCAATCTTCCATCCACCAATATCCACAACTTCGCTTGTTGGATTGTACAGCTCGACCCACTCAGTAATTGATTTTGCGTCGTCGCCAGGAGGGTTTGTATCAATCTCGTTGATTACTACATGATCTGCAATTTGGGCGTGTGCTCCAAGTATTCCAATGAAGAGTAAAGCTGCAAATACTCCAGCTAGGGGTAAAGTCCTCATTTTTTATCTAAGTTTTTGTGGCTCTGAATGTCATTTTAGAACTAAATTGAGCAAAAGTTGAGCAAGTTGTGAGCTTGAGGTGCATTTTACATAAAGGTGGTCGTTTTCATTAAAAAATGATGCGCATGATAGCTCTTCGTGTGACTTATTTGTCGCAATTTGGGCATATTCCGCCCGTTATTTTAGAACCGCATTGTGCGCAAATACCTTCAGGGATTTCCTTAGCTATTGCCATCTCTTTTCGGCCCACATAGACTTTGATTCCAACATAGATTCCAACTGCCAAAAGCCCTATCATAAATAACAAGACACCACCAACCAAAAGCAGGTCACGTTTTTGATGTTTCAATCACATGTTGACATATAGTGTCAATTAAAAATATTAGTAAAAATGGGATTGGCAGGACTCGAACCTGCGACCTCAGGCGCCCAAGACCCGAATCATACCAAGCTAGACCACAATCCCAATAAGTGTTGCAGCTTTTTCTCCCCAATTTAAGCCTCATGTGAAAGAAAACAGTCTAAGTATCATGATTTTAATAACATGTATAATCACTGCAACCATTGCAAATCGATGATTACGTCAAAGCCGGCAAGATAGCTTCCGAAGTCCGTGAACTTGCAAGAAAAAAGGATTGGGTCGGAAAAACACTCTACGAGATATGTGAGTCAGTAGAGTCTGAAATTAAAACTCGTGGTGGCAAGTGTGCATTCCCAGTCAATGAGATAGCGGCTCACTATACAGCGGAACCAAATGACCCCAAAGTCCTAACGAGCTCAGATCTCATCAAAATAGATCTAGGAGTACAGATAAACGGATTCATTGCAGATACTGCAGTTAGTATTTCTTATGATCCAGAATTTGAGCCTCTTGTACAGACAGCAGAAGAAGCACTCAAAAATGCAATGGCAACGGTAAAAGAAGGAACCAAGTCAAGCGACATTGGAAAAACCATAGAAAAAACGGTAAAACAATACGGTTTCAAACCAATCGCAAATCTTTCCGGCCACTCACTTGAACAATATACAATTCATGCTGGAAAATCAATTCCAAACATGTGGTCGATTGGTTCGTTTTCTCTATCTGTAAAAGAAGCATATGCGTGTGAGCCGTTTGTGACCACATCTAAGGGCCTAGGTTTTGTGCGTGAAGGCAAGATAAAAAACATCTTTGGTCTAGTGTCTCGGAAGAAAACAAAAAATGAGAATGCAAATGAACTCGTGGATTTCATCTGGGAAAATTTCAATACACTCCCATTTGCCTTGAGATGGTTAACAAAGGAACGTGACGAAAAAGATGTACGCCCATTACTTGACGAACTTGTGAAAAACAAGATAGTGAGAGCATATCCAGTTTTAATTGAGGCAAACGAGCAACGAGTGGCTCAAGCAGAACACACCGTATTAATCACAGAAAACGGCTGCAGAGTGCT
>JBBIVI010000084.1:0-6180 GCA_037439825.1 Candidatus Nitrosotenuis sp.
ATGATAGAGCACGAGTTTAGCAGAAGAATAGCAAAAAACATTGCAAAACATCTTCAAACTTGGAAGGACGGCAAAGACGCAAGAGAACCTGTAGCAAGATATCTTAGAACATATTCAATTTATCTTGAAGATCACCTCAAAAAAGAAGACGAATTTTTCAACAAAGCCGAAGCCGAGGTCCTTTCTGCAGAGGAGGAAAAAGAAATGTATGAACAGTTCCAAGCTGTGATGGCAGTATCGACGAAAATAGAAACAATTCTAAAAGAAATTGAGTATCTGGAACAACAAAACTGGTTCACATCGTAAAGTCTTTAAGAACTCTAAATTTGAGGTAAACTGAAAATGGCATTTGTAGTGTGGATGACAGGCCTCCCATGTTCCGGCAAGACAACAATAGTTCGCGCCATGCAAAAATACGTCCCAAACTTGGCAATTTTGGACGGCGACGAGCTAAGAGAATGGTTATCCCCAAAAGACTTTTCAAAAGAAGGAAGAATTGAGCACAACAAACGAGTTGCGCACCTAGCAAAGCTTCTCCTCAAACACAACGTGCCGTGCGGCGTTTCACTAGTCAGCCCATTTATTGTAAACCGGGAGGATGCAAGAAAGATAGTCGCAGACGACAAGAGGTTCTTTGAAGTATATGTCAAATGTTCGCTCCAAGAATGTGAGACAAGAGACGTAAAAGGAATGTACAAAAAGGCGCGCAACAATGAGATCAAAAACTTTACCGGCGTAAGCGATCCTTACGAAGCTCCACAAAACCCAGATCTAATAATTGATACAGAAAAAGAAACACTTGATCAAAGCGTCCAGAACCTGTTAAACTTCCTCAAGTCAAAAAACGTCCTCAACGGTACTGCTTGATTATCTGCTCGTGAACTAGCCCGTTTGTAACAAGCAAGCCGTTTTCATGGTTGATCCTTTCCGTATTGTAAAAGATCTCATTACCAAACATGTCAGTCATTTTGCCCCCTGCTTCAGTAATCAAACTGTAAGAAGCACACGTATCCCATTGTTTTATCTTGTTTGAGGTTGTAAGGTATATCTCCGCAAGTCCCATGCAGATCTCCGCAACCTTTAGTGAGCTTCCCCGGCTTTCAAAGCTCAAGACCCCCAATCTTTTGAAAAACTCTTTTTCCATTTCTGAGAGATGGAATCTGCTCCCAACAGCCCTACACTTTTTCAAATCAGATGTATTGCTTACCTCCAGCTTGTGCCAAACATTGTTTTCCAGCTTGTATGCACCACCTCCTTTTTGTGCCACAAACAAAGTGTTGGTGGTTGGCCTACAAATCACTCCTAAAACGGGTCTTTTGTGTTCCACCAATCCAACCATGATCGTAAACTCACCAGTTCTGTTTACAAAATCACTTGTACCGTCAAGCGGATCTATGATCCAAATCTTTTCATGATCAAGCCGTGACTTGATGTCCTCGTCTTCTTCTGACAAAATAGGTAGCCCCGAAGGGCCAAGTATCTTCTTTATGATCTCATTGCTTTCTAAATCCGCCTTTGTTATGGGAGAATCGTCGTCTTTGAGCTCGGATGTGAATTCTTTTCCATAAATTCGTAAAACTGCTTGGCTGGCCTTTATTGCAGCTTCTACTGCCAAAGTAGTCTCTTCAAACGGTCTTGTAAATGGTAGTTGTGGTTGCATTATGTAGTAAGCTCTGGTTTAATTGTCCAAACTATTGCAAGCACAATAAACGGAATCGAGATCAGTCCAATTATCTGTAACAAAACTAAGAGCTGAGGTTTTGCTTCGTCGGGAGTTGCCCAAAGCCAAGGAAGCGGCAATGATACTACAAACCAAATAGTCGCCAACAATGCAATTGTATGTACGCGTTTTTTCTTTCTTGGTTCCAATACTGTTGCTCGTTTATAGTATTTTAAATTGATTTGGAAAACGGTCGCCTTGCAGTTACTTTGAAGACTCGCCGCCATCCAAAACCAAAACGGCTCCTGTGACCCACGAAGAATCGTCTGAAGCAAAATAAAGGGCAGATTTGGCTACGTCATCTACTGTACCGAATCTTCCGATAGGATATGCAAAATTCATCATCTCCCTTAATGCTGGCGTTGCAAGGAACTCTGCAGTCATGTCTGTTTCTACAACGCCGGGACAGATACAGTTTACCCTGATCTTAGATTTTGCATATTCTATTGCCAAGCATTTTGTGAGTAAGACAAGTCCTGCCTTTGACGCCGAATATGCATCTGCATTAAAGTCCTGGTACGCCTTTATGCCAGCAGTTGAAGCTATGTTGACGATGACACCGCCGTTTTTTTGCAGGTGCGGGATCGCAGCCTTTGTAAAACGGAACGAACCGGTCAGGTTTACATCGATTACCTCATTCCATTCTGATTCTGAGATCTCATGAAGTGGTTTTATCTTTGGGAAAATTCCCGCGTTGTTCACTAGAATATCCAGCCTTCCAAACTTTGCAGCCGTCTTTTTTACAACCTCTTGCACTTCGGATTCCTTTCGTATATCTGCAGGTACTGAAAAAACTCCAAGCTCCTCTGCAGTCTCTTTCAATTTTTTTTGATCTTTTGCAGTAATTGCAACAATGGCTCCCTCCTTTGCAAACAACTCAGCTATTGCCTTTCCTATTCCTCTACTTGCACCAGTTACAAGGACTACTTTGTCTGCAAGCTTCATTGCTGAGTTTTGGCGGGATTTCTAATATTACTTTTGAAAAATTACGTGCTGAAGATTTTGATTATATGTGATTCTTTTTTGTAAAAATCTACACTAAATCTTAAATAAGATAAATTCCTATAAAAAATAATGCGAAAGGACATAAATCCTATCGACTGAGGACGCGTGGCCCAGTAGAACAGTCAGGTGGTCCATGAACGCATTGGCGTTATGGAAGTGAGAGGTGTTCTCTCAACGTTCTACGCTTGGGGCCACGCCCACCCGTTATCTTATGAGGTAAACAGAAACAGGTCCCAATGTATTCCCATGTGGGTCGATGACTATCTGGAGTTCCTGATCATCTGGAATTTCGATTGTGTTTTGTCCTAGGTAATCCCACGTATAGTATGTGGAAATTCCTGTTTCGTGTGGTGTTCCCTGCAGGCTAAAATCCTGCGCAAAAGAAAACGTCGGCCCCTTTAAGGCAATCGTCAAAATCTGCGGACTGTCCCCATTTGGAACAAACTTGAACTGGTAAGCCCCTTTCTTGATTGCAAAGGTATCGGAGAAAATCCCATCCTGGTATAATTTGGGGTCGGCAAGCCTTACGTGGTAAGCCTCTTGGCGTTGACTCTTTTCTGATGGCATTGAAACTAGAACCATAATGGCTCCAACCGTTAACGCTACGGCAAATACCGTGGCCAGTTTTTTATTCATACTGACTAGAGAATTTACCAAACAAAAAAGGGTTTAGAGTTTTAGTGCCTCTTTGAGACCTTTGTACCTGTTTCGAATCGTGACCTCTGTTACGCCTGCTGCTTGTGCTATGTCTTTTTGTGTCTTATTTTCACCAAGCATTACGCAAGCCAGATACAAGGCTGCTGCAGCAAGTCCCATAGGATCCTTTCCTGCAGATACTTCGATTCTACTAGCCTCCTTTAGGAACTCCAGTGCCTTTCTCTTTGTTTTTTCACTAAGATCTGCGATGCTTGCAATTCTTGCCACTCCTTTGATTGGATCGACTACTGGCATTTTTAGATCCAGCTCTCTGAGAAGCAATCTGTAACATCTTGCAACATCCTTTCGTTTGATGTTGATTCCGTTTGCAACATCGGTAAGAGTTCTTGGCGTCTCTGTATTCCTGCAAGCTGCGTATAGTGCGGCAGCTACAAGTCCTGGAATTGAGCGTCCCCTGACAAGACCTTTGTCAAGTGCCTTTCTGTAGATGTATGCAGTTTTTTCTATTACTGCATCAGAAAGTGCCAGCTTGTCTTTGAGTCTGTCAAGCTCGCTAAATGCTTGTCTAAAGTTTCTGTCTACTGGTTCGTGAACCTGGCTTCGTGAGTCCCAAGTCCTAAGTCGCTCAATGGTACTCTTCATTGAAGAGGTGAGCGGCTTGCCAGATGCATCTTTGTCTGCTTGACCAATTATGGTCGCAAGTCCCATGTCGTGCATTGCCAACGAAGTTGGTGTACCAGTTCGAGTTCTGTTTTCACCTTCTTCTTTTGAAAATGAACGCCACTCTGGGCCTTCTTCTTCTACTCTTTCTGTTGCAACAAACCCACATGTGTTACAAAACATTTCTCCTGTACTTCCATCAGTCAACATTGATCCTTTTGCGCAACGTGGACATCGGTCGGTGCTTCGTTGAGTTTGTGTCATAAGGTGAAATCCATCTTTTGATTCTCTATATAAAGATTTATCAAAATTTATCTATTATCACGTAATTTTCGAGGCTAAATCCAATTTTGGCAGTTCAACCAAAACCGCCAACCGTTGTATTCTGTATCAGCTTACCAGATTTTCAAACCAACATCAAAAAATAATTTACAAAAAAAACTTTGTACAAAAATTTCACAATGAAAAGATTTCACGGATTTTTTGCAAAATTATTTCAGAAAAATTTTTACAACTTTTCGATTTTTCCTTTTCCTAAATTTTCACAGTAAAATTTTATCTTGCCAGTTCTCCAGTTCCGGTAAACGTAAACCTTATATAGTATTTGTTTGAGGGACTACTATAAAAATGGAAAAATGTCCATTGTGCGGTGAACAAGTCACGTCCACACACGGCGTACACGTTCACATCAAAAAAATCCACCCCCAAAGCATCCTAGCACAATAAACTAGTGCGATTTTTGTTTTTTATTTTCTATGTTTCCCTAGCGTATTCTATACTGTTAAGGTCTTAACAGAACCGTGAAATAGATTTCACACCTTTCGATTTCAATAAACTTCAGAAAACCAGCCATGACAAACTTCCAAAAGTCATGGTCCAGACCGCCAACACCAAGCATATCAGAGAAGATCAACGACGTAGTCAAACCAAAGGGAGCACTAAAGCCAAGAATTGAGCACGCTGTAAGAAACCTTCACAACCAGATCTCAAAACTTGACGGAATGCTTACCAAATTAAAGCAAAGAGACGAAAAACTGTTCCAAAGAATAGTCGCAGCGACCCAGAAACACGACATTCATTCAAGCAAGGTCCTAGCGAACGAACTAGCCGAGGTCCGCAAGGTCTCCAAAATGCTAGGAAACGCAAGAACCGCACTGGAACAAATAGAACTAAGACTTACCACATTCCACGACCTAGGAGACACGGTAGTAACAATAGCGCCAACAATCGGCCTAATGCGAAGTCTCAAGTCTTCACTTGGCAAATTCATGCCAGAGGCAGACAGAGAACTAGGTATGATGACAGAGATGCTAAACGGCCTAATGATGGAATCATTCCAAGGCGAATCCGCATTTGGTATGGATCAATCACTCAACGAAGAGTCAGAAAAGATCCTAGAAGAGGCAGCAGCCGTTGCAGAAACGACTGTTGGGGACAAATTCCCGTCAATGCCAGTCAGCACAAAATCTGCATCCTCAACAAGATACCTCTAAAGTATCTCTCCCCTTTTCTATCTAAAATGGTGTTCCAAGCGGAACGCTATACCTTAGGCCGCGATTCTTTGATGCTTTTTACCCTGCTTTCCTCGCCTTCAACGACACTGTCTATATTTGCCAGCTTGTTTCGGAGGGTGCTAATTAATGCACCAACCTCATCTGCCTCTTTTTCCACCTGGGCTCTTTTATTGGCGAGCTCTTGAATTCCGCGATTTTCCTCCTCGATATACTCGCTCACCTTGGCAAGCTTTTCTTTGAGGTTTTTAATATCTACAGACTCGTCTTCGATCTCTTTTTCAAGCCTGGTCCTCTTATCCTTGAGATTCTTTATCATCAAACCCACGTAATCAATTGCCTCTTCGAGCTTAGCACGCTTGTTCATAAGCTCGCCAATGCCTATGTCGGATGAAACTTTGGGCTGTTCCGCTACGTGTTCCGCTGTGGGTTGGGGTTTTTCTTGCTCCATAATGCCAGAATCTGGTGATGACTCGCTTTTTTTGAACTTTTCAAACATAATACCACGGATTGAGACCTATACTGATTGATGCCTAATAAAGTTAGGGCAGATTCCGGCCGGTTTTGAAACTAGAGATCAACAAATCCTCTCATTTGCGTCCCCCCGCATCAAAATACCTCATTTTT
>JBBIVI010000085.1:0-4557 GCA_037439825.1 Candidatus Nitrosotenuis sp.
CTTGAAAACAGAATCAAAGAGGAAATAGGAAAAGACCCTCGTCCATTTAGGTCGTTGTGGAATGGGAATACTACAGAGTGGGAATACTGATTAAAAAATTGTAGAAAAGGCTTATGCCTTTCCGATTCTAAATATAGCTGTTGAACATGTAGGACATGTTCCTTTGGTCGCAGGCTTTCCGTTCTTAAGAGTGACTGGTTTTATACCTGACATCTCACGTTTTGCTCTGCATTTGACGCAATAGCCTATCATGATGGTTGATACTATCAAGATCTTCTATTAGCGGAAGGCTGTAAAAATTATTTAACACGAAGGTAGACTAGGCGATCGAATTTGGCGTCTATGTATAATGTCTAATTTCTACAACAAAAAGGTCATTGCAGCTCGACGTCTTTTGTTTCTCTGCTAAGTATGGTCGGAATTATTACAATTATCGAACCGATTATGATGTTGATTCCAAGTGCCAATGGGATCATTTCATTTTGTACACTTGACATCAAGTGTAATGCAATCAATGGCGACCATGACCCAAAAATGAGGCCTGCATTGTATGAAAAACCTGCAGCGCTGTTTCTTACCTGAGTCGGAAATCTCTCAGAAAAAAATGCAGGAATTGGGCCTGATGCAGTGGATGCTACAAAAGCATACACTATTACAAAAATCCCCACAAGTAACGTATTTTGCAGAATTATTGTAGTAAGAGGAATTACGACCATGGTGGATGCAAAGACAAAGTACAGTATTGCCTTTTTTCGTCCTATTTTTTGCGAAAGCCAACCGGTAAAAGTCATGCCAAGCCATGATGATGCAGTGGCATAAATCATCAAGGGGGCTACCTGGGTCTTGTCCAGGTGCCCAAACTGCTGCAAATAGGTAGGCAAAATGCTAATTGAGCCGTGATACATGTAGACAAGACCTGTCATTATTGCAGCGCACAGCAAGAATTCTCTTCTGTACTCTCTGCCAAAGACTATTTTTCTGAGGGGGGATTTTTCGAGGCTGTTTTTTAGGCGTTTTTCGATCCAGAGTGGTGATTCATCCATACTAAATCTGACAAACAACGCAACAAAGCCTGGGATTATGCCGGTAAAAAACAAGATCCTCCAACCACTCTCTTCAAAGGATTCCCCCGAAAACATCATGGTGATCAACTGAAATGCAATTGATGCAAGCAAGAACCCAAATGAAAAACCGCTTTGTAAAAATCCGGAAAGAATCCCACGCTTTTGTTTTGGAATGCTCTCAATTGTGATCACTGCACCACTGCCCCACTCTCCTCCAGCAAAAATTCCTTGGATCAATCTGATCAGTATCATCATGATTGGAGCTAAAACACCGACTGCGGCATAAGTCGGGAGCAGACCTACTGCAAACGTCGAAACTGAAAATCCAAGAATTGTGATTATCATAGATCTCTTTCTACCAAACTTGTCACCGTATATTCCAAAAATCACAGATCCAAGAGGCCTCATGATGAGCGTGACAGTATATGATGCAAAAGTTGCAACGATACTAAATATCGGATCATCTGATGGAAAAAACAACTGACTGATTAATGGAACTACTAGCAACATCAGTACAATATCGTAACCATCAAGTGACCACCCGAGAAAAGATCCAACCGCGATCTTTTTTTGTGCCCCAGTTAAACTCAACAAACTTGTAATGTTATGCTCATATTTTAGCTCTAAAATCTAGCTTACAATTATCTTCAGCTCAATTGGCGGACTAAGAGCTGAAGCGTCTCTGATGCTGTCCCATACATAAATTTCGGCAGTGTATGTACCAGGCAAATCCGTCGACCATGAAATTGCGGGAGATAGGGTTTGCTGCGGATTTAGCGATGCTGCAAACCATGACAGCTTTTTTGTCACCTTGTTACCATCTAGTATCTGCACAATGTAGACAAAGTTTTGTGGCTTGCCCTGCTTGTTTGTAACGTCAGCTGAGACCTGGACTTGCTGATTCGTGTTTATGTTCTGGGCTACTGGCTCACCAAAGGAGTTGACCAGCCTTGGATTCTTTATCTCAGCGCGCTGGGTGCCGTCTAGGGCAAAAACCTGCTGGAGTGGGACGAAAATCAGAAGGGAAATAACAAAAAACGCTATCTTTCCTCGCACGCTTCAATACAAAATTGTGAGGTACAAAAGAGTTTGCATGCTAAAATCATTGAGTAACTACCCAAATACTAAAGCTCAATTCTATAGTAGTCCCAGCGTTCTGGGTCGAACTTGGTGACAAACTCGGCGTTTTCTTTCTTGTCAATTCTTTTTTGTATGACGTCTCTGAGTGCAAAGCTTGTCAGGTATTTGTAATTCATCGAGTGTGCCTGCATTGTGAAAAGATGTCTCATCTCGCTTCCACCTCGCAGACCCCAATATCCCATCTTTAGTGCGATGGGCTCCAAAAAAACTGTGTTGTGCTTTCCATAATTCTCATCAATTATCTCCGGACGCAACACATAATTTTCAAGTGGGCCACCTTTTGCAAATCCGATGATTGGACCATCTGAGCTGCCGACCCGGAGCGTGTTAAGGATTGTCTTTGGATCAACAAGTGTTTTTTGGAATCGTTCTCTGTCTACTTGGAGCGGTGTGGGCAGTTCGTGATATATACTCAAGAGATTTTTTTGGAATTCTGGATCGTCTCTTATCTTCATTGATTCTATTTTTGGCACAAGCCTTAGATTTTCATAAAGATAGTCTGACTGTATTTTGATTTCTTGTTGACGTAAATTCAAAAATCCGGTAACAGACTCCATAAAGTTTTTTCTCATGTCTTTTGGCAGTGCCCTTAGGACTGTGTCGCACATTTCGGCTTCGTCGTTGAGCAGGTCTTCAAAGTATGCAACAGAGCGTTTTACAATGTATGAAGGATGCCATGCAAGTGCATGCGCGTTTTTCTTTGCCATGTCCATGGCCTTTGTAAAGTCGCCAAGAGCGTAGCCGCCTACGCGGTCTATGACAGATAGCAACCATCCGAGTCTGAGGTAGTAATCTTGCATATCTTTGTCGTCTTTTGTGATTGGTGACTTGGAAAAACACTCAAAAATTTGACGCTCTGCGTTTTCCCTAAGCTTGCCTTGCCAAGGATAGGTTGTTCTGAGGATCAGAGCTTTTACAATATCGACATCCAGCCCTGCGTCTTTGAACAACTCTTTGACTGTGTGATCGTGTGTGAGAAATCTGATTACGTTGTCTTCGTGTGGTTTGTCGACGCTTTTTTGTGGGTCAAAGTCGTGAAACAGGGCTGCAGCGTACAGATACTTGAAGTCTTGAGGTCGTATGTCGTTGAGGATGCTTTTCCATTTTAGGACGATAAGTGATACATAGGTGACTTCGAGCTCGTGCGTTATGTTGTGGTATCCATAGTAATCCTTGCCAAGCCCCTGGGTTTCAAAGATGTTTATTGTATAATCTAGCATTCTGGTAAAACAAGGTTCATCAAGTCCACATGATGAGCAAAGACTGATTATCTCGCCACGCAAAGTCTGTGGATTTGCAAACAGTTGCATTAGTTCTTCGTGTATGAACAGTTTTAAAACTGTAGCTAGCTCTTGATTGTAAATTTTACAATATTGTATGTAATTTTATAATAATTTTCCAATCGAGTCCTCCTCATTTTGATAATGAGCTTGTGTGTTTTTAATTAGTGCAAACAAGCTGTGTAATCGTACGCACACACAAACCGTTCTATTCTGATTCGTTTTATTGTCGGTTATGAACCCAAAATACAACAAATCAAAAATAAAAATTGCAATTCTTAATCTCCTCGAGGAGGGGGCATCGGACAGGGGAAATATCTACAAAAAGCTTCAAGACGAGTTTGGCGTGTCACAAAGAGAAGCACGACTTGTCTGCAAAGAGGTAAAAATCGAGCTAATGTCAAAACTCAAAACGCTTCAATCGGGAATGCTGGAGTTGTGAGAAAAACTCATAGATAAACTCCGCAAAAACCCAACATGCAGATTGACAAGACTCTCTTGTTTGAGCTGGCAAAAAACACGGGGCAACAATACACAGTAAAAATAAATGGGGCAAAATACGACGTCAACGAAATCGAGCTGAGCTATGTAGAAACGCCTGTGAGTAGGCCTATGACTAGGGGTGGCGTCTATTTTTCTGACAAGATGGGATTTAAAATAAAAGCAAATCTGTCTGATGTGAGCATTGCTAAATCTCTCTCAAAGACAATGCTTGGACCAAATACCGATTTTGAGCAGATACAATTTCTTACAATGATTAATCACAATGGAGTAACAAAACAGCTAAAGATATTTGCAAATCTTACCAGTTATGTGCAAAAAATGGACAGCATTGAGCTAAACCTTATGGTGGTTGGCACAGATTTATCCAATTGATGCTTTGAAATATTTATCGTAGGTCTTTCTTTTTTCCTCATCGGAGAGTATCTCATACGCCTTTGTGATCTCGGCAAACAACTCTGCGGTTTTTTCGTCTTTTGTTTTATCGGGATGATATTCTTTTACAAGCTGTCTGAATTTTGTCTTGATTTCTTCCTGTGAGGCGTCATTTGATACACCAAGGGTTGCGTAAT
>JBBIVI010000085.1:4567-6153 GCA_037439825.1 Candidatus Nitrosotenuis sp.
GCTTTGACTCTTGGAGCATTCTGCGGAACTCTTTAGCTTCCTTGCTTTGCTTTTTTTCTTCAAAAAAGTCTTCATCATCTGCATTCCACTCTGAATGGTATTTTTCATAATCGCGATTTTCTTTTGACGCAAAATCTTTTTTTTCATATTCTGTTTTTTTGCGAAGAATTATGTCACGTGCAAGATACAAAAACACACCTACCACAGCTGAGCCGATTATGATCATTGCAAGCCTTACGTCGTTTGGGTTATAGTATTCGGAGATCTCTTCTGAGCCGCGTTGTACCTCTGTAATTATTGCCGGTTGCTGGGCGTATATTCCAATTACGCTAACCGATAGTACAAAAATTAGTGCCAGTAGTAGTTTTTGCATTTGCTATGTTATGTCATTTTCAAAATTTTATTAACATTCGCATATCTGCTAGACGAGTCTAAAGTCTTCTTTGACTGTGTTTAAGACGATGTTTGTTACCGTCTTGTCTACGTTTGGCTTTGAGGAGAGGTTTTTGACAAACTTGCTTAGTTCATCTCGGTTCTTGAATTTTGCAACCAATACTGTATCTGATTCACCGGTGACGTCGTATACTGCACAGACGTTTTCGAGGCTTGCTATCTCGTTTTCTATTTCGACCATCTTTCCTTTCTTTGTATAAATCTCGATTATTGCGGTAAGGTCGTAGCCAAGTTTTTCATGATCTATTATGGCAGTGTAGCCTTTGACGATCTTTTCCTGCTCCATTTTTTTGATTCTGGTCAGGATCGTGACAGTTGACATACCAAGCTTTAGTGCGAGCTGGCGTGATGACAGCCTGGCATCCACAAGCAGGTTTTTGAGAATTTTTACATCTGTTTTATCTAGAATCATCGAGTATTAAATACGCTTTACAAATATTAAAGTCTATCAGAGTTTTTCAAAAGGATTTTCAAGTTCTCTGTGCTAGTTGATAAATCCATCCAGACACATATTGTTTTATAGAATGATTGAAAAGAATTTTGACTTTAATCGCCTCTACGGCAAGGTTCTGAGGTACTATCTTAGAAAAAAACACTACTCAAAGGAGCAGGCAAATCTGATAGCCCAAAGGGTGGTCCAAAAAGAGATGCGCCTGAGGACCTGTAAAAACGCCAACTGCAGGCATTTGCTTTATGATCACCTAAGAAACTACGAATCGTGCCTAATTGACAAATGCGACTGCACTAAATTCGTAAGGGCAGCCTAGCTTCCTTGGATTTTTTGCACAAAGGTGTTCAGGGAGAATGGTTTTTGGAGGTACTCGACTTTGTCTTCAAGTGATTTCGTGCTATCGTTGCCGGTTAGTGCGTAGGCTGATGCAAAGATTATCTTCTGAGTTGGCTTTACGCTGAGGATCTCTCTTGCCACCTCGGAGCCACTCTTTTTTGGCATGGACTGATCTAAAACTACTACATCAAACGGGTTTGCATCTAGGGCTTCAAACTCGGATTTTTTGAGGGATTCCTGATATTTTTTGAGACACTCTGAGCCGTCCCTTGTTATGACTACTTTGTGTCCGTACTTGCGCAAAATTCTGTCATATTGGGTTGCAGTAAACTGGTTGTCTTCGGCA
>JBBIVI010000086.1:0-6146 GCA_037439825.1 Candidatus Nitrosotenuis sp.
TCCTTAACCAGATATCCTGCGTCACAGCCAGACAAGGCAACAAAAGCTGTATTTGGAATCCATACAAACGCTGATGCGCTTTGACCAATTAGACAAATTGAGGTCAAAATTGCAAGAGATGTAAAGACGATTTTCAACTAATCACATTCCTCAAAATTATCGATAACCACATCTAATGATAAGATCCTATCACCTGTTTTAGATTAATACCTATTTTGTTGATTAAAAAGAACAGGTACAAATTCTACGAGATTATTAAATACAAAACTTGAGGCATGCACAGCTGAATTGAGCATCAAACCGCTGCTCTTTGCCCTGCTAGTCGCATTCTCGGCCGTTCCTGCCTTTGCAGACGAGTTATGGATTGTTGCAACAACTGACAAGCCTCAATATTTTACGGGCGAAACTATGGAGGTTTCAGGCTATGTGTTGGAGCGAAAGATGCCAATTATCGCAATGAGCGTCTATGATCCCGATGGTACGATACTTTCTGCAAATAATGTTGAGCTGCAAGAAGACGACGGTTTTACAAAGACAATATCGCTTGACTCGCCGTTTTTTGACAACTCCGGAATCTACATCATCGAATTCGATTATGGGAAAAACAGTGAGCGGATTACCTTTGAGATAGTTGGAGCAGAACAGCCAACTTCGATACCAGTTGTGCAATCAACACCTGAAGTGATTTTTTTGGATACAGATAAGGACACATACTCTGACGATGAATTCATTACAATTTCTGGAATTGTTTCCGAAGTAGGAGACCCAACCATACTAATTGGGATTTATGATCAAAACGATTTTCCGACTGGATTCTACACCCCACAGATCAGCTCGGATCTGGAATTTTCTGTATCATTTTTAGCAAAAAACGGTGTGAATTTCAAGACGCCAGGCAAATATTATGTCAAGGCGCATTATGGTGAATCAAAACAGATAACTGATTTTGAATTTGTAGATTCGCTTCCTACCCCTCAAAGTAGCCAAGAATTGGACGAGCCAGAACCACCGCAAATAGTTCAGCTGCAACCTCAACAGCCACAAACAGTTCAACCCAAAATGCAAGAGCCAAAAAAAGAAGAGCCTGCGCAAATCGACCAACCAAAACCACAAAATTTGCCAGAATCCACCATAGATGAAGAGCTAAACAACCTGCCAGTAGAAGACCAAGAGCTTGGAAAGATGCTAAATGAGATCACACTTAGCTGTGATTCTAGTGAATATGCCTATACGATATTGTATTATGATGGTATGGGCCCTGCGCTGATGCGATTATGCAACTATAATCAGGCAATTACCTATTTTGATGAATCTCTAATAAAAAACCCAGATAACATCGAAGCCCTAACAAACAAAGCTACTGCATATGGTAAGCTAGGCAAACTTGATGTCGCCATAGAATACTACGACATGGTACTTGGAATTGATCCCAGTTTTGAACCTGCACTAATCAACAAAGCAAATGCACTTGCACAGCTTGGCAGATTTGAAGAGGCCATATCTATTTACAACTCGATATCCGATGACTTGCAAGCACGAGCGAATTTACAAAAGGCGCAAGAAAATTTTGCAAGATATGCAGAATCCCAACAGGAATCTGAGGAGCCATCACCACCTGTACAGGAGATATCTAGCCTTCCAACTATGGAAATAAGTGAGCCTCCAAAAAAATCTGAAGATTTCATAGAACAGGTAGGAAGCATCTTTGCTAGCTTCTTTGGATTCCTCTCATAATATGCGCATATTCAGATATGAAGAAAATCAGTTTTTAGACTCAAAATCCATAGTTTGCAAGTAAAAAACTGTGTGTTCATTTTAGAATCATAATACGTTATAGGTCATCGGTATCATGGTTAGAACATGGGAAAGCAGTTTTGCAAGAATTGTGGCAAAGAGATGGACAGTAAAGTGCCAGACGCATTATACTGTTCAATTGAATGCACTTATGGACTGCCTACGTACAAAGAAGATGTTGCAAGCTTTCCATGAGTTTGTATTATTTTGTTAGGATTTAGGATCATATCAGGATCAAATCGTTTTTTTAGCTTGCCAAATACCTTGTATGTTTTTTCACCATACTGAAGCCTGACATATGGTGTTCGTGCAAGACCATCGCCGTGTTCACCTGTGATGGTCCCTCCAAGATCAATCACATGTGAAAAGAACATTCTGGTAATTTTTTTGATGGTGTTTTTGTCTTTTTTTGGCATCGCGACTCGAATGTGTATGTTACCGTTTCCTGCATGGCCGTACATAACGAGTTTGACACTAAAGATTTTTTGTAGATTTTGATCCAAAGAGACCAGATTTGTCAGCTTTTCTAGCGGCACTGTTGCGTCTTCAATTATGTGTGGTAATGATTGGCCTGCAAGGAGGTTTTTTAGGCTAAAGTACAGTGCAGAGTTTCTATAGTTCCACCATTTCGTAATTGATTTTGTGCTATCTAGTTTTTTCAGTATCTTTCCGCCTGAGATCTCTTTTAGCTGGTCAACGTTTTTTTGTATATTCGTATCAAATTCGACAAAAAGGAGACATTTTGTCATCCTTGAGAATTTTGTCTCAAAGTTATTCATAGTTGATTGATCTACGAATTCAAGGGCAGACGGAGACAAACGGACTAGATGTTGGCAGTCAGTTATTGCTTTTTTGATGGAGTCATAACCCATGATTAGCAAAACGCGTCTAGATGGAATCTTGAATACTCTAAGTTTGGCAGAAACTATGATTCCTAGTGTTCCTTCTGAAGCTGCAATTATCTTTGGCAAATCAACATAGTTTGATATTGCATCTAGTCTGTAGCCGCATGAGTTTTTTGACACTTGTGGGAATGTTTTCTTATCAACCGAGCTTGCAAGGGCCAAAACCGAGCTTGCAAGACTTGATTTTGATGGTAGTTTGACTATTTTTCCTTTTGAAGTGACAACTATGACTTCGATCAGGTTGTCAATCATGCTTCCGTATTTTATTGACCTGCTTCCACTTGCATTTGTTGCAATCATTCCTCCGATGGTGCAGTATGCCCCCACCGATGGATTTGGCCCTAGAAATTTTTTGTGTTTGTTTAGTATGTGATCAAGTTTTCCTTTTGGTACACCAGCTTCAACATATACGAAGTTTTTGGCAGGCCTGATTTTATCAAAATACTTCATATCAATAATTATGCCGTCGTTCAGTGCGCTGCCTACAAGTCCAGTACCGCCACCACGTGGCGTTACCGAAAGCTTGTTTTTTGTTGCAAACCTCATTATTTTGACGACATCGGAGATGGTTTTTGGGACAACTACAAGTTTTGGCTTTATTTGATAAAAACTGGAATCTACTGAATAATAATCGAGAATTTCATTGTCTGTAAATATTTCCCCCTTGATTGAATTTCGTAGTTTTTGGAGTTCCATCATACGGTCTATGATACACACCTATTCAAGATTTGATTTCTGCTATGACTTGAAATCAATATGATCTTTTGAGTATAGATCGGCTATTCGTAGCGGTTCTGGCAACCAATGCTTTGGTTTTATTAGTTCAGATACGATCTTTGTTGCTGTATTGAGGCTTATTTTGTGCCCCACGCTGACAAAGAGCGGTTTTTTGTTTTCTATGATCATCCCCAACACCTTGTTGTCTACAAGAACTCGATCGTTTTTGATTTTGCCGCAAAGAAGAGCTTTTGCTACCCCGATTGTCGGCTTGTCCAAAGTTAATCCAATGTAGCAGGCAAAGCCGCATCTTCTTGGGTGTAGCTGGCCATGACCGTCCACCAACAGAAGATCGAATTTGTTTTGCAGTGATTTTACTACAGAGATGGCAGGCGCAGCCTCTCTCAAAAAGAAGAGCCCTGGAACGTATGGCTGTTTTACCATGCTTTTAGAATTTGCCGACTCTATTACATTCAGAGTTTTTCTGTCAACTATTACCGCAGATGCACAAGCTAGATTTTTCTTGTAAGAAACATCGACTCCACATATAGTTTTGATAGATTCAAACGAGTCCTTTGTTATTACCTTGTCAGCTAGTTCTTCTTGGAGTTTTTTGTATTTTGTGTACATTATTTTGTGTAATCGTTAATCTAACAAATCTTTTTATCGAAAATCAACGTATTATTTTGCAAAGAAATGAACGGCAGATCCAAGTTTTTGCTGTTCGCCGTTTTAGGCCTCTCACTTTTAATTGCGCCACAAGTAAGCCATGCATATTTTTACCAACAAGGAATCACAAATACCGGCACATACACGGCTGTAGTCAAGACAAACAAGGCCAGTTATGTTTTGGGTGAGCCAATCAAAATATCTGGAGAGGTCAATCCGTATGAAAATGGAAGAGATTTGCAGATTACAGTAATGAATTCTGCAAAAAAGATACTCTTTCTTCAAATCGTGCCAGTAAACAATGACGCAACGTTTTCACTTTCCATATCAGATACGGCCAAATGGACCAAAGATACCTACAGAGTCTTGGCCCAGTATGGTACATCGGATGTTGAAACAGGCATTGCTACATTTTCTTTTGATCCTACAAAAAAGATCGATTTTGATAAAGATGTTAAGGAAAAATCAAAGGAAGTAAAAAAGACAAAAGATGTCAAAAAAATCAAAAAACCATCCACTAAACCAAAGACATTAAAAAAGTAAAAGCGATCAATTGTTAAAAATCTTTTATAGTTAATTCGTCTAATTAATGGAATTGGGACTGTTTGGTCGCAATAACAACACTTGTGAGGACTGCAAAGAGAAATTTGAAAATTATTCCGATCTGATCAATCATGCAAGACGCATACATCATAGAACGATTACCAAGTGCCATCTTTGTGGTAAAGAGTTTATTCATGTAAAAGACAGACTACATCACACAAGAGAAGAACAACAAGAAAAAATAAAGAGCAGATACCGCTAGCGCAATTCTTTTATCAAAATTCCACGTTATTATACCACACATGGAATTCGAACATTTTTTGGACAGAGTAATGGATCTTGACGACAATATCCGACATGCAAGGGTGTGTGATATGGATGGAAATGTGATTTGCTCAAGACAACGCAAGGGAGTGGTGAATCTCCTAACAGAGGATGAGACCCGCGAGTCGCTAAAATATTCGGTTAGTTCATGGAAGGTTCGTGCACAACTAGCTCACAAGATTGGCAAGGGTAGATACGTGCTTGCAGTGTATGAGAAGCTTCGAAGGGTTACAATGCCACTTGGTGAAAACCATCTGCTTTTGGTAAGCTTTGACAACAAGGGCGGCCAGATGGACATAGTAGAAAAGCTAGAAAACGAGCTGCATGGAGACTATACTCACTACTAAATTCTACCAAACATCGTCTACTTCATCTAGTTCTAGATAGTCAACAGGTTGATCCTTACGCAGAATCTTGAGTCTTGATATGTCCCTATCAAAGATTAGATCAGCAGTCCAATCAAGCAAGATTCTCAGTCTTTTGTTTAATTTCGGAATTTTTCTAAGATACACCGTTCTCCATAACCACCATGCTATGATTCCGTGTATGTTTAGGCCGGAGATTTGAGCAATTGCAGTTCTTTTTCCAATGATTGCCATCTGGCCCTTTGAAACATAGTCGATCTTCTTTTTCTGTCTGCCAGTTATCTCTGCGTACAGATTGTATGCTGCAATTTTTGCCTCGGCTTCTGCGTTCTGAGCTGTTGGTGGATAAGGTTTTTTTGTTCTAGGATTGATCGTAAGACTACAGTCGCCAATCACATAAACTCCTGGAAAACTTGGTACCTCCAGGTACTCGTTTACAATTACTTTTCCGCGGTCTGTCTTAAACAATGAATTTTTGATGGTGTCAACTGGTGTGACGCCGGCAGTCCACACAAGCGTCTTTGTTTGAATTGCATCGAGTTCTGCTTGCTTGACTGGATTTTTTGTTGCATCTACGACGCTTTTGGTGATAACCTCGGAGCCATCAAAGCTTAGTACCGCTGTATTTAGCATGATCTCTATTCCGCGCTGTACAAGCTTGTCTTTTGCGAATTTTGCAAGCTTTTCTGAAAAGCCGGGAAGAACTACTGGCAGTGCCTCAAGGATGATGACTCGTATGTCTTTTTCTGAAATCTTTGGATAGTGTTTTTTTGCATCAAGCAAAAAGTCGTGTATCTCACTGGCTGTTTCTATTCCTGCAAATCCTGCG